>CAZSPM010000129.1:0-6146 GCA_964608785.1 uncultured Eubacteriales bacterium | reverse complement strand
GAAAATATGAGGTAGTTCCTTTTTGTTTTGAGGTCTAACTTTTTCTGCCATTTTTTACCTCATACAAATAAATTTTATTTATTCTAAATAAAAGCGTGAATTGAAACAACAACTAAAATTATAAATTATTGAATCCTTTTTGACAAGTCAAATTTATTATTTTCTCATGCCTTTTTTGGGCTTGAATATTTTATTCCAGAAATAGAGCAACGGACAGGATTGGTAGATAGAGGAGTAGGTTCCGATGAGGACTCCTATTATCAACGTGAAGGAAAAATCATTGATGACTTCTCCTCCGAAGAGAAAAAGAGCAAAGACGGTCAAAAAAGTCGTCCCGGAAGTGATAACAGTCCGGCTTAAAGTCTGGTTGATGCTTGTATCCAGAATATCTTGAAAATCATGTTTTCTCATGATTCTTAAATTATCTCGGACTCGGTCGAAGATGACAATAGTATCATTAAGCGAGTACCCCACAATTGTCAGGATAGCGGCTATTACCGGGAGGTTTATTTCTCTATTTGTCAATGAAAAAATCCCTAATGTGATTAAGATATCGTGAGTCAAAGTTAAGATCGCCGACACTCCATAGGCAAATTTAAACCGGATTCCTATATAGATGAGTAAGCCTATCATAGCCCAGACTGTTGCTTGAGTGGCTTTTCTTCTAAGGTCATGGCCGACTTGGGGTCCGACTGTTTCTTTACTCAAAACAATCAATTGGCCAAGAAAAGTCCTCCCTTTGAGAAAGTCTACCGCATCTTGGCTTATTCCTGTTTTTTGTTGGAGCTCAGCAAAATCTCGTATGATTCCTTCTGCCACTCTGAAGTCAGTGATTGTAGTGACAATTTCTGAACCTTGCTCGGGAAAAGATGGTTCAAGGATCAAGGTTAGCTCTGTTGTATCAATACTGTTTAAATCTTTTAAACCGCGCTCGATAGCAGACTGATCTTCAGCCCCTCTCAAGGCTTCAATCACTTTGCTCCCGATTATTTCGTGAGCTTCAATACCAAGCTCCTCGCCTTCTTCTCCTGTGGTTCCGAGGCTTCTGATAATGTATTCTCTTCCGCTGTGCTCAATTTCCTGGATTTTACTCTTGCCCAAGCCGACTTCCCCTAGAGATTGTCTTACCTGAGCGATGGGAGTTGGATCTTTTAACATAACACGAATCAGTGAGCCACCCGCGAAGTCAATTCCCTGATTCAGTCCTTTTCCAGATGTGATATTGATGATTCCGATAAGAATGATGATACCAGACATAAAGAATGCAATATATTTGTACTTCATGAACTTGAAGTGGGGCTTTTTGAATATTTGCATTTTTATATGCTCAGTTTGTCTCTTTTTGTCTTTCTGGCGGACCCTAGATCAAAGATCACTCGGGAAACAAAAACTGCAGTGAACATACTCGCTGTAATCCCGATGATAAGAGTAATAGCGAACCCTCTGATCGGACCGGTCCCAAACTGGAAAAGAAAGACAGCAGCAATGATTGTCGTGACATTGGCGTCTAGGATTGTCCTGAATGCCCGGGAGAATCCAGACGCGATCGAGTTTAAAATACCTTTTCCGGAGGAAAGCTCCTCTCTTATCCTCTCAAAGACTAAGACATTGGCATCGACGGCCATACCAATGGTTAATATGATTCCAGCGATACCTGGAAGAGTCAGGGCGGCATTGAAGTAAGCAAGGGCGCCCATCAAGATAAGGATATTCAGAATCAGAGCAATAACTGCATTGAGTCCAGAGAGTCGGTAATAGAAAACCATGAAGAATATGACCAAAATAAGAGCAGCTATGATTGCTGATAAACCCCTGCGAACGGAATCCGCACCCAAGGAAGGGCCGATCGTTCTCTCCTCCAAATATTGAATCGAGGCTGGGAGGGCACCGGCTCTGAGAACCATTGAGAGATCATCAGCTTGCTCGATGGTAAAACGGCCGTGTATGATTCCGCTGTCAGAAATTCTATCCTGTATGGTTGCCACCTCATAAACTCTATTGTCGAGGATCACGCTCAGAAGTTTTCCTATATTATCGGTGGTGAACTTATAGAACCTTTTGGCTCCATCTGAATTCAACATGAAGGCCACAGCCGGATTGCCCCATTCGTCAACGCTTCGGCGAGCGTTTCGCAAATCCTTTCCTGTGATAGGAGCTACGCGATCAAGGAGATAATAGCCTTGCTCTGAACTGTTGGGATCTGCTCTTAATATTTCCTTGTCCTCTGGAAGCTTGCCCTCATAGTCTTTGAGAAGAGTCTCTTTGTCAGGGGCAGGCCCCGCATGGACAAGCTGCCATTCCAGAAAGGCTGTGGTTTTAATGATATTTTTGTACCTTTCAGGGTTTTCCACTCCAGGAAGCTCCACAATGATCCTATCGCCTCCATATCCTCCTTGCCTTTGAATAGGGATCTCTGCCAACCCGAGTTCATCAACCCTGTTCCGGATCGTTTCCTGAGCCATTTTCACCGATTGCTCTCTGTAGTGCATGGCCACTCCAGGCTTCACAGAGAGAGAGACGGTGTTGCCGATGATGGTGTAATCCCAATCCCTAAAATATTCATCCAGAACTTCTGTGATTGGCCCTTCTTGGGCAGGGTCAATTCCCTGGACCGAGAAACGTCCGATTTCTCCGGGTGGCATTGACTCGTAGGCAATATCCTTCTTTTTTAGCTGTTCCTGAAGACGAAGGATCGCCTGGTCTATTTCGGCGTTTATGGCATCGTCAGTGATCACCTGAAGGACAAGATGCATCCCTCCTTGTAAATCGAGTCCAAGGTTGATTTTTTCTCCTGGAGGATAAGCGATAAAGATCGCTAGAGCGATAACCATTAAGATCAGAATAACTTTCCCGCGCAGTTTTTTTTTCATCTTAAAATATAACTTTCCACATAACTATGAATTAAAAGTGGTATTTATTTTTCTTTCTTCTGAGAGGTTATGATAACACCTACCGAATTTTTAGTGATATCAATTTTTACATTGGCCGCTATTTTTAACTCAATTTTATCCTTTTGGACCCCCATGACTGTCCCGTGTATTCCCCCTGACGTTATGACTTTATCTCCGGGCTTTAATTCTTCGACCATTTCCTGATGTTTTTTCTGTCTAGTGCGCTGGGGTCTGATAATTAGGAAGTAGAAAATTAAGAAGATAAGACCGAACATGAAGAGCATAGAAATGAAACCGCCACCACCGGGGCGCTGTTCAGCCTGGAAGAAAAAACCAAAAAAAGAAGCTAACATCATTTTTATTCTTCCTCTTTTTTATTAATTATACTACATTTCCATCGGTGATAAGAATTTGATTGAATAGCTTGCCTAATTTTTCTGAAGATGTCAAGGTAAAAATAGAGGTTGTGGATTGTATTCAAAACAGCTGAAGATATTTCTTGTCTTTCATATAGGTGACGGAGGTAGGCGCGGGAAAAATTTCGGCAAGTGTAGCAGGAGCATTCTTCGTCAAGAGGCCTTAGGTCTTGAGCATATTTTTGATTTTTTATGACTATTCTTCCCTTGCTCGTGAATAGGTTTCCGTTTCGGGCATTCCGTGTGGGAAGGACACAGTCAAAAAAATCGATCCCTTTTTCTACCGCTTCCAGGATATCGTTTATGTAGCCGATTCCCATAAGATAGCGAGGTTTTTCTTTCGGAAGAAGCGGATTAGATTTCTCCAGGATTTCCATGAGTTGTGATTTCGGCTCTCCTATGCCGAGCCCTCCAAAGGCATATCCGTCAAAACCTATTTCCAAAAGATCCTCGATACTCTTCTTCCTGAGATTCCAGTAGATACTGCCCTGGCTGATGCCCCAAAGCTGTGATGGGATTGAGTGTTTGAGGAATTGGTCTTTGGAGCGTTGGGCCCAATGAGAGGTGAGCCTCACAGCTTCTTTCGTTTTATCTTCAGACGATGGGAAGGGAAGAAAGTGATCCAGGGGCATGAAAATGTCTGAGCCTAATTGGCTCTGAATATCGATGACATCTTCTGGTGTGAGAAAAATTTTCGTGCCGTCAAGATGGGATGAGAATACCACACCTTTTTTCCTGACCTTAACCAGAGAAGAGAGGCTGTAAATCTGAAATCCCCCGCTGTCGGAGAGAATAGGCTTTTTCCACGCGGCGAATGAGTGGATTCCTCCAGCTTGGGATATTGTTTCCAGTCCTGGCCGCAGATACAGATGGTATGAATTGACGAGGATGAGCTGAGCTCCCGAATCTTGGAGCTGGTTGTGGGTAAGGCCTTTGACAGTTCCCTGGCTACCTACAGGAGCAAAGGCGGGTGTTTCTATAGTGCCATGGGGAGTGTGAATAATGCCTGTTCTTGCCGAGGATTGACTATCCGATGCTCGAATCTCAAATTTCTTTTTCATTCCTTGCAAAATTATCTAAGGCGAAAAGCGAAAATAGATAACGTCTCCATCCTGAACAGTGTATTCTTTTCCTTCCAGGCGAACAGCCGCCTTTTCTTTGGCACTTTTAAATGAACCGAACTCAAGAAGGTCTTTCCAGGGAATAACCTCGGCACGGATAAAGCCTTTTTCTATATCGGAATGGATCACTCCTGCAGCCTTGAGTGCAGTCGTGTTTTCCCTCACAGTCCAGGCTTTAACCTCGTCTTTCCCGATAGTAAAGAAAGTAATCGCTTGGAGAAGATCGTAGGATGCCTTTAAAAATTTAAGAACACTCAGCTCTTTAAGACCATATTCAGAGAGAAAAGTCTCTCTTTCCTCTTCTTCCAATTCCATTATTTCTGCTTCGATCTTTCCACAAAAAGCGGCTGCTGTCACTCCTTTTTTTTGAGACGAATATATCTTTTCGGGATTTTCAACGAGCAGGATATCCTTCTCATCGACATTAATCATATGGATGAGAGGCTTCTGGCTCAGAAAAGCAAAGCTGCTGATGAGTTTTTCTTCCTCTGGAGAGAGTTCAGCTTCACGAAGGGCCTGTCCTTTTTCAAGATCTGAGAGAAGTTGGAGGAGAAGTTCTTTTTCTTTTTCTCCTTCTATGTTCTTAGTTCTTTTTATCTCTTTTTCTAGTTTTTCAAGCCTTGATTCTATCGAAACAAGGTCAGATAACACTAATTCCTCTTCCATAGAATGGATGTCCTCTTCGGGACTGATTTTACCTTTGGGATGGGGGATTTGAGCATCGAAGAAGCCTCTTACGACATGAGTGAGGCCGTCCGCTTTCCTCAGATAATTCAGGTAGGTCGTACTTTTGACTTCACCGTAAGATATCCCAGCTAGATCAATGAAATCAACTGTGGCAGGCTTTTTTTCCTTCTCAGAATAGAGAGACCATAAGTTCTCCAACCGCGGATCAGGAACGGGATGCGTTCTGAGATTTGGCTCTTTTTTGCCGTTCTCATAAGCTTTGACTTCTATCTTTGCTCCTGTCAGAAGATTGAATAAAGTTGTTTTCCCTGTTTTTGGATAGCCAAAGAGCGTAAAATTCATGCTTAAAGTATAATATAAAGAATTGAGAATTAGAATAGTGTGCCAATGGGGCCAGACCTTGAAAACTTTAGTTATTCTTTGGGTTCCAGCGGGGTCAGGCTTGAATAACATGTTTGTCATTCCTGTACCTGCTTCCACAGGCACAAGCACCACAGGAATCCAGATGCATGTTTGTCATTCCTGCGGAAGCAGGAATCCAGAAAGTAGATAGTCCTGGATTCCCGTTTACACGGGAATGACAGAAAGTTATTCAAGCCTGACCCCATCGAGTTAATAAAACTTGATAAATTATATATGTGAACTATAATAGTACTCATTGGATATGTCGATGAAAAAATCAAAAGCGATCATACTTCTTTTACGGCTTCCGTTTATGACTGTCACAGCAGGGGCTGTTTTTTTAGGCACTGCTTTTGCTTGGTGGCACACGGGCCGTTTTAGTATAGGATTATTCCTACTGGCTTTCGCAGGAGCCTGCTTCCTTCATATTGCATGCAATGTGGCTAATGACTACTTCGATTTTAAGAGCGGAAACGATGCTGCGAACCTGAATGCTTTGGTGCCTTTTTCTGGTGGAAGTCGAATGGTTTTGGACGGGTTTGTTAAACCTGGAGAAGCCCTTGCCGTTTCGATCATTTTTGCCAGCTCAGGCTCTGCAATTGGTCTTTACCTCAATGCTGTTTTAGAAG
>CAZSPM010000128.1:0-6148 GCA_964608785.1 uncultured Eubacteriales bacterium | reverse complement strand
TGGTCAGAGGGAACTGAAGAAGCCAAGCAGAAATCCTATAAATAATCCAATAAGTTTTTTAAAAGCTCTTGTTACAACTATGATAGATGCACACGATAACTACCATATTTCTAAATCAAAAGGGGATTATGATAGGACTATTGGAATCCCGACGGTTATAAATATCAATGGCAGCAGAAAGGAAATTAAAGCGACGGATTTCGATATATCTCAAGAAGAAAGTCAGGAATTATTTAAAAACGGTGTGGAGGCTGCTAAACAATTCTTAGAAGAATGGAATTTCCAAGAATGGAAGAAAAAATACAGATAACATGATGAGAATGGTTACACTTTCAATTCTTTAACATCAATCTTCTGATAATCATCGGTTCCGAGGCCTTTGTTTGCACAGGCCGCTATATGGGTCGCTTCTTCTCTTATTGATGGTAAGTTATGTTCCTTTCTTTTCTCTTCCAGGATATCCAGCCCAATTCTATCCATGGCAACAGGGTCCATACTAAAAAAGATTCGGTTATCATAGGCTATCTTTGCTCCTGCGACACTTATAGTTGATATTTTTGCGGCCTCACCAACATGCAAAACCATCTTATCTTTGATACATGGGAAATTGAGTATTTCTGGAATTGATTTAGTGCAGTAGTCTATATGAAAGCGGACTTTGTTTGTCGTGACTCCCAAAGCAATATTCTTCGTTGCCCAGGTTACACCGCTGTCTTCATTGTGTTTAAGCACGGCAATATTTATAAGCTTAGTAATCTGCTTTGTGACAATTTCAGAAAAAAAAGATTTTTCCTCATCTTCAATCTCGATATCGCTGAATTCATCAGCTACCTCTTCGGCAATCTTCTTAATCCCTTCTCTATCGCTGTAATCTGTATACAATCTTCTAATCTCCTTACTGTATTTCTGCGCTTTTTCGTTTCCCTGCTGTATGAGCATCCACAACCAGGCACAGGAGTTAAAAATCTCTCGGTGTGTACCGGTTTTCGTGAAGTTTTGTTTAATGAGCTCCCTGTATTTTTTGAGAGTTCCATCTTCCAATGATAGATATACATTTCTATCGTATCCTTCAACCCAGGGAACAGCTCCTTCCCATTTAGTTGAAGAGCCCTGTACTCTAATCCCTGTAGATCCCTTGTTTATTTTTAAGCCGACTCTTCTGAATTCCCGGTCCAAACGATCCCATATGATTATATTATTCTCTTTTACTCCAGCACTCTTGAGTCCTTTGATAGTCTCATTTATGGATTCCAATGACGTTGATATTTTCGGTGCTCCGATACAATTGATTTTTATTCCCACTATATCGTCAGAAGAAAACATGGATGACCAGGCATTCTCAAGAGTTTTCTCGCCGGTCATCTCTTTTAATCCTTCAGAAAATGCTCTGTGTACTGCTTCAGGATTATATTTTTGGCCGTTCAGCATATCCTCTGAAGCGAATGATACAACCCTGTTTTTTCCAGCAAGTTTCCTGCTGCCTTTACACATGAAATGACTTCCCAGCAGTGCCGTTCCACCTGTGGCAATGGCAGTTTTTTTTATGAATTCTCGTCTCGTTATCATAATCTTAACTCTTCATTTTGGTTTTGTTATTTTTAAAGTGTCAAGAGTAATAATTTCCTTAAAACGTTGTATTAATCATTTTTATAGATGAGGTCCACAAGGAGCCTCCCGATTTGTCCGAGACTCGAAGCACTGCATTTATCCGGGGTGTCTTCCATGGTATGCCAGTAGGGATAGTCAAAGTCAATGAGATCGATACAGGGTATCCCGACGGCAAGGAGCGGAATGTGATCGTCCATTACTGCGTACCCTGTCTCAGGCTTGAACGCATTAAGGCCCAGTTTTGAAGCTCTGCTCCAGACCTTTTCCACTACAGGCCGGGCATATGTCCAAGAATTGACTTCTTTGTACAGAACGAGGTCAGTATCGCCGATCATATCCAGGAGAATTCCCCAACGGGGGCGAAAGTCCTGAGGGATATTTTTGGCAAAAAAGGCAGAACCTTGAGCCCAGCTTTTTGTATTGCCTTCAGCTCCGGCGTCTTCGCCGTCAAAAAGGACGATGTCCACTCCCACCTTGGATTTATGGCTATACAGAATATTTGCAATCTCCAGTAATACCGCAACTCCGGAAGCGCCATCGTTGGCTCCAAGGATTGGCTTTGTTCTGTTTTGGGGATTTGAGTCTTTATCCGCCCAGGGACGGGTATCCCAGTGGGCACACAGGAGAATGCGCTCGGTTTTATCAGGTTGGAACCTAGCGATGATGTTAGCTCCCTTTACTTTTGTTGGAGGAGAGCCGAATGTGATCGTGAAATGCTGGACCTCTACCTTAGCTGAAAAAGATTGTAATGTTTTGACAAAATAATCGCGGCATTTATGACTTCCAAGAGAACCAGGATTTCGAGGGCCGAACGCACATTGTTTGACCAAAAAGTTATAGGCGTTCTGGCGGTTGAAAACGGGTAGGGGCTGGTTCTTCTCCCCGGGACTGGAAAAGAGGAAAAAGGTTTGAACAAGGAACAATGCCATAACAACAAACCGTGCTCTCATCTTCTGACATCCCTCCGGCTTTTTATACATGGTCTATTATACACTCTGTATGAGTACTAGCGCCACAGAATCCAACTTATAACATAGAAGATGCATCCAGGAAAGAGGGATGTATGCTTTTTCTCCAAAAACTTTAAATAAAGGGAGAATTTTCTCTACTATTAACAGTTATTTTTGTTTATCATTGTATAGAGTAAGATTTCATGGAGTTTTGCAAAAGGTCCATTTTGTTGAACAAGAGTCATCTTAAGGATCCTCTCAAGGCCCATCTGGCAATCATAAGCCTGATTGTATTCCCCACTATCACAATAATATTAACGTCTGGGTGTGCCAGGAGAGTGGTCGTCGAGCCTATTTCTCTTGGAAATATCATGTACGCTGGTGTCAGGTCGTCAAGCTATGGGATAGAGCCTTTCCTTGAGCCTCAAGGATGGCAGAGTGCCATGGTCGCTATGAGTAATCATTTTGGTGGTTCAACTCCCACTGGGATTTGGATCGTTGGGGAGTTTTATGGGCCAAATAAATGTCGTCTTTTTTTTCCTTCTGACGGAAAGAGCTATACCAATATACTATTTGAAGACACTGATAAGCATGAAAGATATTTGCATTATTTTGACAGAGTGGGGATAAAGGTTTTCCTGCAGGTCGAACCGGCCCATGCGGATATGAATGCGCTCATCGACGTTGTCTTGAACAGGTATAAACATCATGAGTGTGTGATCGGTTTTGGTGTGGATGTGGAATGGTATCGTGAATCAGAGAATCCAAAATGGGGAGTCAAAATCGATGACAAAACTGCAGAAGCTTGGGAAACAAGAGTCAAATCTCACAACAGCCAGTACAGATTATTCCTGAAACATTGGCGCAGAGACTGGATGCCCAAGAAATATCGCGGTGATATTATTTTCCTTTCTGATAGCCAGATGCTTAAAGACTTTGATGCCATGATGAAGGAGTTTGTGGATTACTGGGCTGATTATTTTAAACCCAATACTGTATTCTTCCAGATAGGCTATAGATCAGACAGGCCATGGTGGAAAAAACTTCCCAGTCCGCCTCAAAATATCGGTCAAGCCATTGCCAGCAAGATAGAACAAGAATGTGGGATTTTCTGGGTCGATTTCACTCTGAGGGAAGTGCTGCCTTCATCCAGGAGAAAAATTGATGGAAAATAAAAAACCTCTGATTACTCTATAGGAGATCTGAAAGATGTTTTTATCATATAAACGAGCTTTGTTAGCGATTTTATTGTTCGTGCTGCTGATCTTGAGTTTTCTCTCCTGTCATAAGTCTAAAGACGTTCTCCAATATGAAATTGTGCTCGATAAAGGCTGGCATATTCGCTCCTCAAAAGATATCAATGCGGACGGTGAGATGATATCCAGCCCAGACCTGGATCTTGAGGGGTGGTATCCTGCCTCTGTGCCCGCCACGGTTCTGGCTGTGCTTGTCAAGAATGGTGTATACAGCGATCCGTTTTTTGGCAAGAATCTGGAGAAGATCCCTACAGGACAATTCGAGGATTCCTGGTGGTACCGCACGGAATTTGACTTAGAGATGAGCGGTTCGACTGAATGTGCGAGGTTGAAATTTGATGGGATTAATTACAGAGCGAATATCTGGCTTAACGGCAAACAGGTTGCCTCTTCAGATGAGATCGTGGGTTCTTTTCGTGTTTTTCTATTGGATGTTATTGAATTCATCAGGCCTGGAACGAATATTCTTGCTGTGGAAGTTTTGCCGCCAAGGCTTGGCGATTTTACGATCGGATTTGTAGATTGGAATCACAAGCCTCCAGACCAGAACATGGGGATATGGCGCCCGGTTAAATTGCGGCTCAGCGGTCCGGTATCTATAGACAATCTCTTTGTTATAAGTAAGCTTGACCTAGTTACCCTTTCAAAAGCATCGTTGACGGTTACTGTGGATGTTATCAATCATTCGGACCGAGCTGTTTCTGGAACCCTGAAAGGGGAATTCGATGAAGTTGAGTTCAGTCAAGAATTGTCACTGGAGCCGAAAAAAAGTAAGACCGTAAAGCTCACGCCCGCCCAATTCGATGAGTTGAATCTAGAGCAGCCGCGCCTGTGGTGGCCGAACAACCTGGGCGAACAGAATTTATACAGGATGAAGCTCAACTTCAGTATAGATAATACAATCTCAGCAGAGAAAACGGTTTCCTTCGGCATTCGTGAGGTGTCGGATTATATAAATGAAGTGGGGCATCGCGGCTATAAAATAAACGGCCAAAAAGTATTAATCCGCGGCGGCGGATGGGTGGATGATATGTTCCTGGCCGACGATGTAAGAACTCTTGAAGCCAAAGTAAAATATGCCAAACATATGAATATGAATGCCATCCGGTTGGAGGGATTCTGGGGGAGCGGTCACGAGCTTTATGACCTGTGCGACAGATATGGATTACTGCTCATGGCGGGCTGGAGCTGTCAATGGGAATGGGATGAATATGTCGGAAAGAAATGTGATGAATTCGGGGGCATTGAGACCCCTGAAGAAATACAAGTAGTCAGCCGGTCGTGGAAAGATCAAATCTTGTTATTCCGCAATCATCCGAGCATTTTTATATGGCTTGCGGGAAGCGATAAATTACCAAGGCCAGAGCTTGAGAAAAAGTATGTCCAGACCTTAGAGAAGTACGATACGAGCCGTCCTTACCTAGGAGCGGCTGCACGCCGCAAAAGTGAAGTGAGCGGCGATACCGGGGTAAAGATGAACGGTCCCTATGATTATGTTCCTCCGGTCTACTGGTTTGAAGATAAATCCCATGGCGGAGCATATGGATTCAACACAGAAACAGGCCCGGGTCCCCAGCCACCCCCTATAGAGAGCTTAAAGAAAATGCTCCCGGAAGACCATCTCTGGCCCATCGACGATTACTGGGAGTTTCACTGTGCACGGCATGGATTCAATACTCTGAACCGCTATCATGATGCCCTCAATCATCGATATGGAACCCCTGGGAATGTCCAGGAATTTGCCCGCACAGCCCAGCTCATGAATTATGAAGCGATGCGGGCCATGTTTGAAGCCTTTGCTGCCCATAAACACTCAACAACGGGCATTATCCAATGGATGCTGAATTCTGCTTGGCCTAAGTTGTGGTGGCAGCTTTATGACTACTACTTGATGCCCAATGGAGCCTTCTATGGGGCGAGAAAAGCATGTGAGCCAGTGCATCTCCTTTATCATTACAAGGACAAGGGCATTTACGCTGTGAATGATCACTCCATTCCTTTAAATAGGTTAAAGACAGAAGTGCGAATTTTTGATATTCATTCGAAAGAAGTATTTAAAGAAATAAAAAATATTGACATCCCGGCAAACACATCGATACGTATCATGGAAATACCCTCTCTGGAAGGTTTGAGTTCTGTATATTTTATTGACCTGAGGCTTCTAGATGCAGAAGCTAAGTTAATCGGTGACAATTTCTACTGGCTTTCCTCAGAGGGAGACGAGATGGATTATCCAAAGACAAAATGGTTCGTCACCCCGATCAAAAAATATGCAGACTTTACGGATTTGAATGATATGCCTGAGACGAAACTAAATGTACAGCACAGATTCGA
>CAZSPM010000127.1:0-6150 GCA_964608785.1 uncultured Eubacteriales bacterium | reverse complement strand
ATGTTTTTACCTCCAATTTATTTGCTTCTCTAAAAGGTAGGCTTGATGAATCAGAACTCCTTCATTAGCAATCCACCTCGCTGATAAATGTCACGCTGAACCTCTGAAAATGGTGTAGCCTGGATCGTTTCCCCAGTCGAGGGTTTTGTGATTTGGCCGTTCATGAAGTCAACCTCTATCTCATCCCCATCCTTTAGATTAAGATTTTTTATGTCTTGGGCAACCATTATTGGAAATCCAGAATTTATGGCATTTCTCTCGTATATGGCACCAAAGGATTCCGCGATAGTCATCCCTACTCCAAGAGCTCTGAAGCAGTCAACAGCCTGCTGCCTGCTTGACCCGCAGCCAAAGTTTTTCCCTGTAATGACAATATCGCCCTCTTTCGCCTTTTTAGGGAAATCCTGCCAGCCGTCAAGGTTACAGAAGGTATATTGGCCCATCTCGTCTATGTTTGTGATTGTGAGATACCTGTTGTGGTATATCATATCTGTGTCCACATTATCCTCGCCTACAACCCAAACTCTGCCTTGAATTTTTATTGGTTTTTCTGATGATTCCCTGGCATATTCTTTTTTAGCTTCTCTTTTTTCCTCAGATTTGAGGAAAGCAGATGGAACATCTGGAATATTGTCTGCGGTGGTTATGTGTCCTGCGATAGCTGAAGCAATTGCAGTTGCAGGGGAAGCTAGGTAAACTTCCCCTTTTCCCTGTTTGCCAGGGAAATTGCGGTTGCCTGTGCTGACCGTAACTTCTCCCGGTCCATTTTGTCCGATCTGCCCTTCAGCGCAGCCTGCACATCCTGCATTGCCTACAAGGGCGCCTGCTTCCTTAAATAGCGGGATTAGTCCCTCCTTTAAAGCCCTTTGCCAGATTTGATCAGTAGAGGGAACTATCTTTAAAACCACCCCAGGAGCAATCTTTTTATGATTCAATATATCGGCTGCAAGAAGGAGGTCTTCGATACGACCATTTGTACAACTCCCGATAAAGGCAGAGTCGATCTTTCTCCCCTGGACTTCTGTTACTGGAACAACGTCTTCTGGATGACCTGGACGGGAGATAAGAGGGAGTAAATCGTCTATCTCGATTTCAAGCGTCTTAATATACTCTGCATCCTCATCTGCATAAACCGGGCTGAAATCTCTCTGGCAAGCTTTTTTCGAATACTCGATTATTTCTTCTTTCGGAGGAAAGAAACTGCAGATTCCTCCCATTTCAGTTGTCATCGAAGAAATAGTAATCCGTCCAGAGAGCCCAATCTTGTCGACATAATCTCCGTAAAATTCAGACGCAAACCCGAGGAGCCCATTGGCCCCCAATTCCTTGAGCACTGCGAGCACAACATCTTTGGGAGTGGTCGATGCAGAGGGTTTACCCTTCAAATTGATTTTTACAGTGGCTGGAACCTTGAACCATACTTTTCCTTTGGCAAAGGCGTGTGCGATATCCTGATCTCCCATTCCTTGGCCAAAAGCTCCGATCGCACCAACCAAGTTAGCATGGGAGTCTGTAGAGACCAGAGTTTCGCCGGGACATACCAATCCCTCATCAATTGCGAGATGGGTTCCAACGCCTGCATTGACATCATAGACTTTGATTCCGTTCGCTCTTGCGAATTGCCTGCATAACTGTTGGTTAATGGCGTACTTTTGTGAAGAGCCGCCAGGATTGCAGTCGAAAGTGAAGAATGTTTTATCGGGGTTGTCTATCCGAAGGCCATTATCCTCCAGGTTTTTGACAACATTCACACCGCCGAAATCGCGCGCAATGCGGGTATCAATAGACATATCGACGATGTCACCGGCACTGACAGTCTGGCCGGAATGGTTGCCGATAATTTTTTCTATTATTGTCTTTCCCACCTTATTTTTTCCCATCATCCCTTTGTTGGATTAAACGATAAGCAGCCCTTTTTCCATCATGACCATCGGATCGAACGTAGCAAAGTCCGCTTGATGGATGAGTATGGTCTCGACTCTTTTTGGTCTTCCCTCACCCTCTTTTGCATGGCAGGCTACTATATTGACAATCTCTTCTGGGAGTCCCGCCTGGGCAACTAGGATTGCGCCAGAAATAGGATGCCTGGCACATTTTCCCTGATAACTCTTTTGATACTTCCCTTCTTCTGTCTTTTCGATTTCCAGAAGTTTTCCTACATCGTGGAGCAGTCCGCCTGCGATGAGCCAGTCAAAGTTTATCTCAAAAGGCACCTCTCTGTAGTTTTCCTTGATTGCTGTGGCTAGGCCATGGGCGCCCTCGGTCACGGTGATTGTATGTTCGATCAAATTTATCCCTTTTGTCTCGGTTAATAATGTGAATGGAATGTTTTCCAAATCATCAGGCTGCCAGCCTCCTTGGATTGCTGCATTTACCCAGATTTCAACGACCTTTGCCCTTAAACTCGAGTCTTTGATTTTCTCGAGCTGTTGATTAAAGAGTTTTTCAATTTTTTCTTTCATTTATGTCCTCTATATTTATATATCATATATCCTAAATCTTATATTGCACTTTTAACCTGAATATCATAATTTTTCAATGATAGCGTCTGTCATCTGTTGAGTGCTTGCTGCGCCCTGGGCTATAACATCTGGTCCCCCTACGAGTCGGAGCATATCGTATGTGCGCACCTTTCCCTCGGCTATAACGTCTCCTATGGCGCTCCGGATTCTGCTGGCATATTCCTCCTCACCCAGATGTTTCAGCATCAGGCATGCGCTCAGTATCATTGCGATAGGATTCACTATTGACGGATCAAGGTCTTCGTATTTGGGAGCAGAACCGTGGGTTGGCTCAAAGATGGCACAGTCTTCTCCGATATTTGCGCTGTTAGCAAATCCGAGACCTCCTACAAGGCCCGCGAAAGCATCGCTGACAATATCTCCGAACATATTTCCGGATACTATGATACCGTAATCTTCTGGATTCTTATTGAGCCACATCATCTGGGCATCGATGTTGGTTTGCCAGAGTTGGATGTCTGGAAAGCCAGGTGCGATTTTTAGGGCTTCATTCCGCAACATGCCTGATGTTTCTCGAATCACATTTGGTTTTTCGCATATCGTCACACTGCTGTATCCATACTTTTGTGCATACTTAAAGGCTTCGAGAACTATGCGATGGCATCCTTTACGCGTGAATATTCGGGTGGAGATGGCTATATCTTCACTCGGTGTAGACTTAAATTTGGCCATCTTTGGGTGAGTCTCAAGAGCAGAGCGGACTTCATCGGGTGGATTCGTCCATTCCACTCCAGCGTAGAGGCCTTCGGTATTTTGCCGAAAGATAACCACATTGATGTCAGGTTCAATGATATCTCCGTTTATCCTTCTCACATAGTTAAGAGCATTTCCTTTAAAGCTCTGGCAGGGACGGATACAGAGATCCAGGTTGAAATGTTGACGCAGGCCAACTATAGGACTGTAGTAAACATATCCTTTGTCCTGGAGCTCCGGATTGAGTTCTTCTGCGGCTTCGTCTTTAGGTTTGGAAGTGATGGCTCCGAAAAAGCCAATCCTATGTTCCTCGAGGAGATCGATTGTACGCTGGGGTAAAGGATTCCCTTCTTTGCACCAGAACTCCCAGCCAATATCTCCACAGATATAATTGGCTTTAAACCCTACAGCATCAAGGACTCTTACAGCCTCTTGAAGAACAGTTTTACCAATGCCATCTCCTGGCATTGTTACGATGTTTCTCTCGGTCATATATGCTCCTTTAGACTTGAAATATCCCCAAACATGTTAACATAAAAGGTACGTTGGCGTCAGGCTTTTGAAAAATTTTATTTCAGTGCGGTCAGGCTTGAAACAGGTCTTCACGGCCTGCACCCAATCCTGCAATCTTGACATTGCTTTTTCGAAAAAGTAGTATTCATCTTACTGTTTTTTGAGGATTAAAATCATTAAGATTTATATGAAGAGACTTTTTTGCTCCTCACAAAGAAAGAGTGAAGAAAATAATACATCACATAGCCTAAGGGAAAAAGCTTTTTTTTTATAGTTAAGCGATAAAAAATCATTATAGGAGGGAAACATGAGCTTAGATTGGCTACAGAGAGATGATAAACTCAAAGATCATTCACTTTTGGGCAAAGAACATTGGGGAACAGAACCTCCCTGCACGATATATGAAAAACGTCCTATCGTAGACCCTGCGGGCAAAGAAATTGAGGGGCTCTATTCAGCCTGGATTATCCTCAACAACCCGGCTCAATACAATTCCTATACCACCAAGATGGTGAAGGGAGTCATAGCTGGTTTTCAGAATGCTTCTCTGGATAGAAGCGTGGTGGCTATTATTTTTACAGCAGTGGGAGATAAAGCTTTCTGTACAGGCGGTAACACCAAAGAATATGCAGAGTATTATTCAGGAAGACCCAATGAATACGGCGAGTACATGGACCTCTTCAATGCTATGGTTGATTCTATCCTGATGGCGAAGAAACCGGCAATCTGTCGGGTAAACGGAATGCGGATTGCTGGTGGTCAGGAGATTGGCATGGCCTGTGATATTGCCATCTCCTCGGATACAGCTATCTTTGGTCAAGCAGGTCCTCGCCATGGATCGGCTCCTGATGGAGGTTCTTCGGACTTCTTACCCTGGTTTTTGAGTATAGAAGATGCCATCTGGAATTGCGTTTCCTGTGAATTGTGGAGTGCTTATAAGATGAAGAGGCTGGGTATGATCAGCCAAGTCGCTCCTGTGATTAAGCAAAACGGAGAGTTTATCCGAAACCCCTATGTGATAACAGATAAGTACATCGAAGATGGAGAGATCGTTTATGGAGAATTCCTTAGGGGGGAAGAAGGAAAAAAAGCGCTGGAGTATCTCAAGACAGCACCGATTGATTTTGAACGCTTGGACAAGGCAGTGAATGATGTTGTCTGGAAATTCACCAACCTCTTCCCAGGTTGTCTGATAAAGTCACTGGACAGCGTGAGAGCAAAAAAGAAGTATTTCTGGGATATCGCCAAAAACTACAACCGCCACTGGCTGGCTGTGAACATGACCACAGAAGCATTCCTGGGCTTCAATGCCTTTAATATGAAAAAGGCAACAGGTCAGGACGTGATTGACTTCGTCAAGTACAGGCAACTGATTGCACAGGGTAAATCTATGGATGACGCTTTCATGGAGGCCGTATTACCCAAGCCCAAAGAATAATATAGAAAAAATACGCCCTCCTTATCTCGAATAAAATAATCAGGCAATATAGGATATAAACTTAATATTATTTGCATTTAAAGGAGGCATAGTATGGACTTAGAGGGGAAGATTGCCCTTGTCACTGGTGGAAGCCTGGGCATTGGAACGGCCATTTCCTTGGATTTGGCCAAAAATGGAGCTGACGTAGCCTTGACCTACCGCAGGCACGAAGAAGAAGCTAAGGCGATTGCGGAACAGATAAAAGCTATGGGCCGAAAAGCCAAAGAATGCAAGATTGATGTCTCAAATTTTGGAGACGTCCAGAATCTTGTCAATCAAATCCAGGAAGAATTTGGCCGCTTGGATATTTTAGTCAACAATGCCGGCATGAACTGGGATGGAGTGGTTTGGAAAATGACCGAAGAACAATGGGATGCGGTTATAAATGTTGACCTTAAGGGCACCTTTAATTTTATAAGGGCTGTGGCGCCGATTTTTAAAGACCAGAAATCAGGGAAGATTGTGAACGTTACTTCCATTAATGCTATGAGAGGGAGATTCGGACAATCTAATTATACAGCAGCTAAAGCCGGAACCATCGGCTTGACTAAAACTGTAGCCAAAGAACTGGGAAGATCCAAAGTGAATGTTAACGCCGTGGCTCCAGGCTTAATTGAAACAGATATGATTAAAAGCATGCCCGAAGAGTTTAAACAAAAATCACAGGCAGAAACTGTTTTTGATTGCCTCGGCCAACCCGAGGATATTGCCTATCTGGTTACTTTCCTCTGTAGTGAGAAGGCCAAGCACATCACAGGAGAAGTGATAAAGGTCGATGGAGGCCAATACATTTAATTGATTCTTTCCGTCATTCCTGACTATCCGTCATTCCTGCGGAAGCAGTCAACATTGGGGTCAGGTCTTGTTTTTTGCTTTTTTTTATCGGCAATGTCCTTGGACACCATTCTTTTTCTGTCTAAGAAAGCCAATAAAAATCCCTAC
>CAZSPM010000126.1:0-6161 GCA_964608785.1 uncultured Eubacteriales bacterium | reverse complement strand
ATACAAGCTGACCGGTAAGCGGATATTCCGCATGGCCCCGATACATCATCATTTTGAACTCATGGGTTGGTCTGAGGAAAAAATTGTGGTCAGGTTCTGGATCGCGGCCATCATATTTGCCCTTTTCAGCCTCGCCACCTTAAAACTGAGGTAAGAAACATATGATTCTTGAAGGAAAAAAAGTGCTCGTCGTAGGCTTAGGCAGAACCGGAGAAGCCCTCAGTCATTTTCTACTCAATCGTGGAGCTCATGTGAAGGTCAGCGAAAAAACAAGCACAGAAGAGATTGGCAGAAAAATCTCCCAATGGGAACAGAAAGGAGTCAGGATCGAAACAGGAAAACATGTGCTCGAATCCTTTCTGGAGGCTGACCTGATAGTCCCTAGCCCGGGAGTCCCAATGATTCCCGAACTTCAAGAAGCCAAAAAAGAAGGAGTAAAGATCATATCTGAAATAGAACTCGCTTACAGATTCTTAAAGGGCAAGATTGTGGGCATAACCGGCTCGAATGGAAAATCCACGACAGCCACTCTGACTCATAAAATGCTTAAAGACGGGGGATTTGAGGCCCTTCTCGCAGGCAATATCGGAACGCCTTTGATAAGCCTTGTCGAGGACAGCAAAGATGAACACATTTTTGTCACAGAGATCTCGAGCTTTCAGCTTCAGCATGTCGAGGATTTCAGTGTCTCTGTTTCGGTCTTTCTCAACATCTCTCCTGATCACCTGGATTGGCATGCCTCTTTTGCTGAGTATTATGAAGCAAAAAAGAAGCTTCTAGCCACGCAGAAAGAAGAGGACCAAGCCATTCTCAACAAAGATGACCCTCAGGTTTGGTCTTTAAATAAAGAGGGTCCATACCAAGTATATGCCTTTAGTCGAAATGACCAGGTCTTTCCTGGGAGTTATATCGAGGATGATTGGGTCGTCGTTCACGATATAAAAAAAGAAAGGCTGATAAAAACTTCTGAAATTCCACTTATAGGAATTCACAACCAGGAAAACATAATGGCCAGCTCCCTGGTGGGATACATCTTCGGCCTCCCTCTTATGCAAATCAGAGAATCCATCAAAGGCTTTAAAGGTCTCAAGCATCGTCTGGAAAAAGTCTTAACCATAAAAGGAGTCGATTTTTATAATGACTCCAAAGCCACAAACGTCGATGCCACTTTAAAATCAATCCAGAGCTTCGACAGGAAAATCATTCTTATCTTGGGCGGAAAAGATAAGGGAGGCGACTTTCACAAACTCAAAAATGCGATTCGGGAAAAAGTAAAAAAAATAATTCTCATCGGAGAGGCCAAGGAAAAAATTGGGAGAGCATTGAACAACGCTGTTCCCTCAGAAAGCGTCTCCTCGCTGCGAGAGGCCGTGAGGTTTGGCTATTCTGAGGCAAGACCAGGAGAAGTCATACTCCTTGCGCCTGCCTGTACAAGCTTTGATATGTTTCAAAATTTCGAAGAACGGGGTGAGGTCTTTAAACAAGAGGTTCTGGCGCTTGAAAAAAACACCGAGAAAGAGCAGATATAAAATCATGGAAGTATTCAGACCCTACAGCTTTGACAGGACTCTTTTCTTCACTACTCTCGCTCTGATCGCCATTGGCCTTATCATGGTCTTCAGTTCCTCAGCCATTCTATCCGATGAAAAATATGACACCTCGTTCCATTTTTTGATTAACCAGCTCATAGCCGCAGGAATAGGAATTGCCCTCATCTTCTTCATTCTGCCGATAAGAAGGCAATTCTACCAGAATTCATATTTTGTCTACGGGCTCCTCGCCCTCTCTTTCGTTCTCCTCGCATTATGTGTCATCATGCCAGCATTCGGAAAAATCAACCGTAGTGTCCAATTCCTCAGCCTTCGGTTCCAGCCAGCAGAGTTTTCAAAAATAAGCCTGATCCTGTTTTTCTCCTATTACCTCCAACGAAAAAAAGACCGGCTGCATGAGTTAAAAACGCTTCTCTTTCCTCTAGCCATTCTCTTCCTAACGATCCTATTGATCATCAGACAGCCTGACTATGGTACCGCTTTGCTCGTCTTCCTCATATGCGCCATATTACTTTTCATTGGTGGAGTCAATCTTAAATACTTTCTTTATTCAGGAATATTCTCTATTGCGGTCTTTACTTTTTTTCTATTCCAGGCGAGCTACAGACTAGATAGAATCTTTGCTTTCTTATCCCCATCCAAGGATTCTCTAGGAGCAGGATTTCAGATTATCCAGTCAAAATTAGCCGTTGGCTCAGGAGGTCTCCTCGGCGTCAGCCTTGGAGAAAGCACTCAAAAACTTTTCTTTCTGCCCTGTGTCCATACCGATTATATCTATGCCATCGTGGGAGAAGAACTGGGCTTTATCGGTGCCTTAGTTATATTAATCCTCTTCTTCATTTTTCTATGGCGAGGCTTGATCATCTCCAGAAAAGCTCCCAACCTCTTCAGTCAGATTGCCGCTGCTGGGATAACGCTTGCCATATTCTTGCAGGCCATGCTGAATATAAGTGTTGTACTGGGCTTAGGACCTCCCACTGGTTTTCCACTTCCCTTTATCAGCTTTGGAAGGTCGTCGCTTATCTGTACACTTTTCGGCGTTGGAATCCTGCTCCATATTTCACAAAGAAAGAGCACTTTGAGAAGGAAAAAATGACTCGGAAAGAAGTCATCATAAGCGGTGGAGGCACGGCAGGGCATCTCTATCCTGCTTTGGCCGTGGGCCAAAAACTGAAAGAGCGAGATCCTGACCTTCATCTCACCTTTGTGGGTAGCAGCCGAACCCTGGAACGAAACATTATGAAACAATATCAGGCTAATTTCATCCCACTGAAAATTGAAGGGATAAAGGGGAAAGGTTTAAGAGCTATTAAATCTTTCCTCCTTCTTCCTTTCTCGTTTTTTAAGTCCCTGGCTATCCTTACTCACACAAAGCCTAAACTGGTTATAGGCGTGGGCGGCTACAGTTCAGGCCCCATCGTCCTTCTTGCCTCATTGATGAAAATCCCAACATTGATCCTGGAGCAAAACCTCTATCCTGGTTTCACAAATAAGCTCCTCCTCCGTTGGGTCCAAAAGGCAGTTGTCGCTTTTAAAAACTCTCTGCCTTCTTTCAAGGGCAAGGGGATATTTATCGGTAATCCCGTAAGAGAAGAATTCTACTCTCTTAGTCCCAAACAAAGGAACAACAAGCTATCCCTCCTTATCTTTGGGGGTAGCCAGGGATCTCACTTCTTAAACAAAGCGATGAAGCTCACACTTCCTCTTATCAGAGAAGAGAAGGAAAACTTGAGAATTTCCCATCAGACCGGAGACCAGGATTACGACTGGGTAAAATCAAGTTATGTCCAAAACGAGTTTAAGGATATAACTATCGCGCCTTACTTTTTTGATATGTCTAACTATTTCCAAAAAGCCGATCTTATAATAAGCCGTTCTGGCGCAACAACAATAGCCGAACTCATATCTTCGCGAAAGGCTGCTCTCCTTGTACCCTTCTCTAAAGCGGCTGATAACCATCAAGTTTTGAATGCCAGGGAACTGGAAAAAATAAAAGCCGCTGAAATTATTCCAGAAGAGGAGTTCACACCAGAAATCTTGGCTCGGAAAATCATCTATTTTCTGAATAACAAGGAAAAAATAGACAAGATGGAAAAAAATCTGGTCCAGATAAGAACAGAAGACGTGGCCTCGAAAATCTCGGACATCTGCTTTGAACTCATGGAGACTCAATAGGAGAAAATAATTTGGTGAAATCAACATACAGGAAGCTCAAAAATATCCACATGATCGGTATCGGCGGGTCAGGCATGAGCGGTATCGCGGAGGTTCTTCTGAATCTTGGCTATAAAATTTCAGGAACTGATATTATGCCGAATGAAGCGACCGAGCGATTGACCGGCCTTGGGGCAGAGATATCTATCGGCCATAAAGCGGAAAAAGTGAGAGGCGCAGACGTGGTCGTAACCTCCTCCGCTATTCAAGATGATAATGTCGAAGTGGAGGAAGCAAGGCGGCTCAAAATCCTGATTATCCCAAGGGCGGAAATGCTGGCAGAGTTGATGCGGATGAAATACGGAATCGCTGTTGCGGGTTCCCATGGCAAATCCTCTACAACCTCGATGATTGCCCAAATCCTCGAATCGGCCGAGCTTGATCCGACCATTATTGTTGGCGGCCGCCTAAACACATTGGGTGCTCATGCAAAAATGGGAGAGGGGGAATTTATCGTTGCCGAAGCTGATGAGAGTGACCGGACTTTTCTCTATTTGTCTCCTTTTATCGCTGTGCTTACAAACCTGGATGAGGAACATCTAGACCAATATAAAACATTAGATGAACTCAAAAAAACATTCGTCAGTTTTGCTAATAAGGTCCCATTCTACTGTCCAATTATTCTCTGCCTGGATGACCCTAATCTCCAGAGCTTGCTCCCATCGCTTGAACGCAGAATAATCACATACGGATTCTCTAGCCCAGCAGATATATACGCCAAGGACCAGGAGTTTGAAAATTTTAAAAGTTCTTCCACTCTTTTCTGGAAAGGCAAGAAATTGGGGAAACTGAGGCTCAACGTCCCGGGCACTCATAACATATATAACGCTATGGCCGCTGTGGGGGTAGGGCTGGATCTAGACATTTCTGTTCCGACCATTCTCGAGGCCCTGGAGAGTTACAACGGCATTGGCCGCCGCTTCGAATTAAAGAAAAAAATAAACGACATCATGGTTATTGAAGATTATGCCCATCATCCAGCCGAAATCATGGCCACCTTAGAGGCCGCTAAAAAAGGATGGCCGCGCAGAATAGTTGCCGTTTTCCAGCCCCATCGCTATAGCCGCCTCTCTGTACTCATGAAAAGCTTCGCCACTTCTTTCAATCAGGCCGACGTTCTCATAACCACAGAAATCTATCCGGCCGGCGAAAAGCCGATCCCCAATGTTACTGGAAAAGTCCTTTTTGAAAAAATCAAACAATTCGGACATAAAAATCTCTTTTTTGCGTCTAACATAGAAAAAATTCCTTCCCTTGTCGGAAAAACCGCTCAGCCCAAAGACATGATCGTAGTCATGGGAGCAGGAAACATTTATCGAATAATCCCGGATATCATAAAAGCACTGGAGGCAAAAGCATAGCAATGGCCAGACATATCAATCTGCCTTTTGATTACAGAACCAACGCTCTCCCATCTCGTTCTTTGCAGTTCCAGCGTGGAAAAGGAAAAGTCAAGCTAAAGAAAATTCAAAAGAAAATCAGGCTAAAATTTAAGCATATCTTTTTCTTTTTTCTTTTTCTGGGCGGAATATTTTATCTCGTCCAGCGATTCTATCTTTTTCTAATTTCTTGGGATCACCTGAAGGTGAAACAAATCGAAATCGTCTGCAGTAAACCTCAAGGGAAAGAAGAAATCGAGCGTTTTTTTAATGGGAGAAAGCTCGGAAACATTCTTCTTCTCGATATCGGTCAGCTTCAGGGAGCTTTCACAGATATCAGTTGGGTCAAAGAGGTCCAAGTAAGAAAGATCTTCCCCTCTTCCTTGAAGATAAAAATCAAAGAAAGACGCCCTTTCGCATTATTGAAAAAAGAAGATCTGTATCTCATCGATAGAGACGGGGTAGAGCTTGAAAAAATTGATTCGGCAGAATATGGGCATTTTCCTCTTCTTATAGATTCAGACAACTTTAAGAGTGATTACGAAGAAAAAATCAAACTGGCATGGGAATGTCTTCGCAGCTTTTCTCCTTCGGAAAAAGAACAGATCGAAGCCCTAGACCTTTCTGATTACGGAAATGTTACCGTTCTACTTAAAAAGACACAGACAAAGCTTATCCTTGGCTCAGACCAATTTAGCAAGAAACTCAGACTGTTCCAAAGCTTCGGCGACAAACTGAATCAGTATGGAGCTCTTGAATATGTCGATCTTCGCATCGAGGACCGCCTCTTCGTCAAGCCGAAAAAAAATTTCAGGGATATTCCCGAGAAGGAGGCAAATTAATGCCAAAAAATAGCTATATTGTCGGATTGGATATTGGAACAAAAAAAATTGCGACCATAATTGCGGAAACCACAGAAGAGAACAAAATCGAGATTATAGGTATTGGAGCAACAGACTCAAAGGGACTGAGAAAAGGAGTGACCACCTTGAGAACGCTCGCGCTCCTTCTGGTCGTC
>CAZSPM010000125.1:0-6181 GCA_964608785.1 uncultured Eubacteriales bacterium | reverse complement strand
TTAACGCCATTCCCTCTTCGTTCTTCTCGCCGGCTGCGGAGCTCGCTACGCTCAAACATCCTCGCCGCCCGACACAGTCGGATTCCCTCGATGAACGATTTGGGAAGGCTAAATCTTCAATGGCGCTCCGACATTTTCCTGCACTTTCTATTCATCATATCACGTCACTTTGGAACAACCAAAAAAAATGACTTCAAGACAGAGGTTGTTATCAGCAATAAAAAGGGAAATTCCTGATCGCCTTCCTGTCACAACCCATCATGTCATGCCTTATTTCCTTAAAACCCACATGAACGGAATTTCCTATCAAGAGTTTTTTGACTATTTTGGATTAGATCCTATCAACTGGGTTGTGGCTTACAGGCCTGACCAATCCCGCGGTGAATACTATGATCCTGAACAAAAGGAAATAGGATTTTTACAGGTGCCGCACATATCTTCTGATAGTTGGAGAATCAAAAAGGAGGACATCTCGAATACAGAATACGAAATAACACGTTTCAATTTTATCACCCCTGAAAAAATCCTCTCTATGGTTCTTCAATCAGACGAACACACAACCTGGGTCACAGAGCGAATGATCAAAGAGAAATCAGATATAGAAGTCTTCGAGAAATATACAACAATTCCTCTTTGCGATGTAGAGATGGTCAATCAGGAAGCCATGGAATTTGGTGAGAGAGGAATAATTCGCGGTTCAATCCCGGGATTTGATATCTGCGGTCAACCCGGATGCTGGCAGGATGCAGCGGTTCTCTATGGTATTGAGAATCTCATCATGGAAACTTACGAGGACTATGAATGGGTGCACTCGTTTCTAAGAATTTTGCAGGAAAGGAAAGCCGCCTATATCCGCTCGATGGAAGGAGCCAAGTTCGATATCGTCGAACTTGGAGGAGGTGACGCCTCTTCCACTGTCATTTCACCCAAAATATTCGAGGAATTTGTTGCGCCCTACGACGCAAAATTGATTGAGTTAGCCCGTAAGAAGGGACAGCGGATTGTGTATCATACTTGCGGGGGTATGATGCCTATTCTGGAAAAAATAGCAGACATGAGTCCGGATGTGATGGAAACATTCACACCCTCCTCATTGGGAGGGGATGTGGAGTTGAGAGAGGCTAAGAAGAGAGTTGGACACAGAGTCTGCATGATCGGAGGTTTTGATCAGGCTCTCTATTTCATGGATTGCTCAATTGACGAGATCCGAAAGGCTGTCCGCCGATGTTTTGAAGAAGCAGGTGAGGGAGGAGGCTACATACTGGCTCCATCAGATCATTTTTTTGATGCCGATCTCGAATTAATTAAAGCTTTCGGCGAGGAAGCCAGGAAGTGCATTTATTAATTTAGTTTTTCACTTTATCGACACCATCAGCCAGAGCAAAAGGATTATCACCCCTACTAGGATCCAACTTCCTCCAAAGCCTAAGAAATCCGCTTTACTCGGTTTGAGGATTTCCCAGTTAGACCCTGGCAGGATCTTGTCTTTTTCAAATTTTCCTGGATTGTTATAGGAATCCTCTAAGGCTTTTGCTTCCTCTTCTGGGGTTTTTTGGACAGGCGTATGCATCTTGGCAAAGAATTTATCCAGATGCTCTTTTGGAGTCGGCCTTGTTACATAAGATATAAGAAAGATGAGAAAGAAAGGAAACATCGCATCAAAGAAGAAACGGGTGGCAACCAATTGTGCTTTTGTAAAGTGAGAAAAATCGATGCCAAACCAGCTTAACACCCAAATCTCTGCATGAAATCTTCCAAGTCCTACCTTGAGTGAATCTGGATCGGCTGGGTCGGTCCTGGCTATATTCTCATAAAAAATGCCCACAGGTTCGATTATATGCTGTTTTTCAATGGATTGGCCTATCATTTCTGCTCTTCCAGCTTCCACATCTTCTTTCAGAGCGCTTGTAGCAAAGATGACCGTTTTCGTTTTGGTCTCCAATAGAAAGCCTTTGTGATGCCTGGCCCAATCAAGTGACTGAAAAAGATTGGGGATCAGTGCGTAGATGATCAGGCAGATAACAACCTGGATGAGGACAGCTGATTTTGTCAACCTTCGCCATATGAATCCCAACCAGATAGAAGCACCATATATTGCGGGAATAGAAATGGCATATTTGAATAGCACAAGTAGATTGCTTATAAAAAGAGCAACGCCAATCCCACCTAATAGAGTCACTGCAATAGCAATCCGGCCGACGAACAAATAATGCTTTTGTGATTCGTTGGGCCTGAAGGGCTCGTAAAGATTTTTTATGAAAAGAGCAGAGTATGAAACAGTGCTCGCATCCAAGGTAGACATGTTTGCTGCGAGAACTCCCACGAGCATGAGGCCGATGGCTCCCGGAAAAAGCAAATCTTTTGACATGAATCCCCAGATAAGGTCAGGGTCATGAAGCATCCCTGCGTAAAGACCGATCGCCAGTAATCCTGCCAAAGCCCAAAAAATCATGATGAATCTTTTGAAAAACATGCCGGCAATCATGCCAAAGCGAGCTGTCATTTCATCTTTGGCAGAGCCAGCCGTTTGCATACCTGGAGCAACGGCAATAATTGATACGAGATTCGCCAGAACCATAGCCAGTATGGTATACCAGGCATATTCACTCATGGTGACAGAACCAAATAATTCAAACATATAGTCTGGTACAGAAGCGTGGAGAGCAGAAAATCCGCCAATTTTGTGCAGTCCAATAGGAATGAGCATGAGTGAAAAGGTTATGATGAGAAATCCTTGTATAGCATCTGTAATGGCAGCTGCTCTAAACCCTCCTAACATCGTATAGATTCCCACGATCACAGCAAAGACAAAGTAAAAAAGGATTGGATCGACATGAGAGATAAAAGAGTGTAATTCACCCTTTTTGTTTTTCTCATTTAACTCTTCATATCGGGCTTTTTCCTCAAGATTTAGACCTGCATCCAGCTTTGACTTGAGCTCCCGATACTCCCGGAATTGTTCGACACTCGAACGTTCTTCATAGGTGAACTTCTCGAGGGATTTAGGGGTCATGGCTATCATAGTCTTGGCTGCAACCATGTAAGCTATCCCAACGCCTAGAATAGACATCAACAAGATGAAAACAGCATAGCTTCCTCCCAGAAACTTGCTTTTGAATCTCTCTGTAAAATAATCGCCTATGGTGGTTAGACGTATGCGGCGGAAGAAGAATGTGGTAAACCAGTAAAAAGGAGTGAGGAATAAGACAAGGTATTGAATCCACATACCGCCTATGCCCTGCCGATATATTTCGCGCGAAACCGCAACAGCCTGGTCCGCATTGGTCGAACAACCAAAGTTTAGGAAGAACTGATAAAACTTGCCCAATTTGCGCCCGGCAAGGAAGAAGTCGCCTGTGTTTTTTGTCTTCTGTCCGGCACGTTTTCCAAGCCAGAGAATAACCAGGATGTAGAGAATGATGATTCCCACATCAAAAATGTGCATGCCCCAGATGGTCATCAGAGGTACTCTCTTGTCCTTTGTTTTTTACAGTGGATGAAGCATAAAGTCAATAACGTTGGGGTCAGGCTTTTATAACTTTAGTTATTCTTTAGGTTCCAGGGGTGTTGAAAAAATGTCATTCCCGCATAATTAGAAGGATATATCAATACTTCTGTCATTCCCGCATAATTAGAAGGATATATCAATACTTCTGTCATTCCCACATAATTAGAAGGATATATCAATACTTCTGTCATTCCCGTACCTGCTTACGCAGGAATGACGAATGTGATTCTGGATTCCTGCTTGGCTTGTGCCTGCGGAAGCAGGTACAGGAATGACAGAAAGTTATAAAGGTCTGACCCCGTTGGAACAAATAAAAAAAAATGATATCATTAGCAAAAGTGAAAGAATCACCGCTCATTCAAATCAAATACCTTGATGGTCTCCGTTACCAATATGCAGTTGTGGCTGGCTTGAAAGAGGTAATTTCTCACGAAAAAGAGCTCAACAAAATAAACGTCTTTCCCATACCGGATAAAGACACAGGATCAAACCTGAGAAAAACATTTACACCCATAATCGAAAAATATCCGCTCCATGAGACCTCGCTAAATAGGAGCAGTAGAAGTGTGGCTGATGATGCAATCGTTTCTGCTCTCGGGTATTCAGGAATAATTTTTGCCCAGTTCCTTTCAGGTTTTGCAGAGGGGATAAAAGACTGTAAGAGAGCGACTATCGAGAATATTCCAGAGGCGGCAGCTATGGCGGTTGGCAGAGCTTATGAATCTCTGGAGCATCCTCAGGAAGGAACGATTTTAACAGTATTCAAGAAATGGTCCGATGAGATAAAGCGGATATCGTCAACAATAGACGATTTTGTTTCATTGCTTCGAAAATCTCTAAATAGGGCATATTTAGCTCTCAAAGAGACTCCTCAGCAGCTTGAGGTATTGAGAAAATACAGAGTTGTGGACGCGGGAGGAAAAGCTTTTATATATTTTCTGGAAGGAATAGTCCGTTTCATCGAGAAAGGGAAACTGCAGCCTGTTTCTTTGCAAAAAATACAACCCGCCTTAGAAAAAAGAGCTGTTTTTGAAGAAGGAGCGCAAAATTGTGCTGAATGTTGTGTCCGGAAGACAAGCCTGGATCGGTTGGCCTTGATCGAAAAACTGAATTCTCTTGGTCAGGATCTAATCTTTCATGGTTCTTCAAACTTTGCAAAAATCCATATTAGGGCTGAAGATCCGGAAGAAATATTCTCCCGTGTGTCTCAATTCGGAGAGGTGACCTCAAAAAGAGTCTTCAAATTTGCATCAACTGTGCCCGCTTCTGAAAGGAAGGTTTTAGCTTTTGTGTCTGATACAACATGTGACATCTATGATGAGTATATTGAAAATAATGACATTTATTTTATTCCCGTAAAATTTCAAACAATGGATAGGGTTTTTACTGATAAAGTGGACATAATCCCAGAAGAGTTTTACGAGATATTGAAACAATCTCCATCTCTTCCCAAGACATCCCAGCCCAGTCTTATGGATTTTTCCAGGATTTATGAACATCTTCTTGTTCATTATCAAGCGGTTATTTCGGTTCATGTATCTGGAGGACTCAGCGGTACTTTCCAAACAGCTCATCAGGCAGCTCATAATATTGACCCTCAAAGGATTACAGTGCTTGACGGAAATAATATCTCGGTTGGCTTAGGCCTAATCATGGCGGATGGAATCAAGGCTGTAAAAGAGGGCTTGAGTATTGAGCCGCTCTTAACGCGAGTTAAAAAGGCCATTGAGAATATCGAGATTTTTATTGGCTTGCCTACTTTGAAATACTTAGTCAAGGGGGGGCGGGTTACGAAAACTAAAGGCATTATTGCCAGTATCCTCAACATCAATCCAATACTTTCTATCAACGAGAAAGGCGCTCTTGAAGCTGTCGGAAAAACAAGAGGAAAGAAGAATTTAGAACGAAAAATTTTAGATATCGTGTTTGAGAAGGTAAGGATGGCAGAGGAGGCGCACCTTGACCTTGATATCCAAAAAGAGCATAAAAGGGAGATGAGCTTTTTATTAGCTGTTGCTCATACCAATGCTCCTGAACTGGGGAAAAGAATCGCTGAGAAAATAAAGGAAAGGTTGGATAAGGAAGTCACTCTAGTTATGAATGCATCGCCAGCCTTAGGAGTGCATGCTGGCCCTGGGGCAATTGGGATTGGCTTTCTCAAAATCGAGCAGTAAGCTATCTTCTTACCACCTCATTATCACCATTGTCCAGAAGCCAACAAGCTGGGGGATGGCAGGTTGGGCATCTGTTAATTGCCTGAAAAATTCCCCTCCTTCTCCTTTGATTTCAGTGGAGAGGGATTTGTCGTAATACACGGGAAGATCCACAAACACTCCCAATGAGATTCTGTGTCCAAAGAGCAAGCCGAACGTCCCGCCAAACCATGATTCCTTTAATAGAGCTAAACAAATTCTATCATAAAAAATGAGGGCAGTTCTATTTTTTTCCCATTTTTTCTGAGATTTTGACATAAGATTTTTGCTGTGTTATTAGTTCTTTTATTAGACAAATATAAAACGACGACCTCCTTTAAAAGATGAAAAAATTTCCTATTGGTATCGATACCTACAGTCTTATTCCTCTTAATCTTCGGCCCTTAGAAATGTTGGAGTGGGCAAAGGATAATGGTGCGGAAGGCGTTCAGTTTTCAGGGTTTAGTCCTGAGGCCTCAGG
>CAZSPM010000124.1:0-6257 GCA_964608785.1 uncultured Eubacteriales bacterium | reverse complement strand
GAAGGAATGCCATTAAACCGATAAAGGAAGCACTCAGGTCTTTCCTTAAGAAATTTGATATGAGTGTGAAAGATTTGGATAAAGCAGGGCACAGAGAATCAACCCAGTATATCTATTACCTTGATTATGATTCTGTTGTTCTGAATAAGAAAGAATCGATAAAACTCGAGATTGGTTTGAGATTTAATCCGATTTTGCCAACAGGCATAAAAAAAGTCAATCACAAGTTTCTTCATCCTTTCACAAAAGAGCCTCTTTTTGATGGTGGGTCAGCAAATTGCCTTGCGTTAAAAGAATTAGTCGCCGAAAAACTAAGAGCATCTGTCACGAGAGAGGTTATCGCGGGCAGGGATTTTTATGATTTAGGTTATCTTCTGAGGGGGAAATTTAATTTCAAAGACAAAGAACAGCTTAGACTTTTTAGGAAAAAGCTTGAAGAAGATGGTTTTTCCTCTGATCTCGGCAAATATCGGGTCAATCTTGGCAGAATAGAAAAGGAGATCGATGAGATGATGTCAAGGATCGAGGATGAATTGTTTCCCGTCCTGACACTTAGCGAACAGAAATCTTTTGACATATCTAAAACTCTTGATGAGCTTAATAAAGTATTTGGAAATATCAGATCTGTGGTGGCTTGAACCCCTATTGACATATTGTTTAATAATATGATGAAAGAGATTAACATATTATAAAATGATAGAAAAGTTTAATTTTCATTATTAGGTTTGATTCCTTACCACTTTCTTCACCCTGCTGTTTTCTGGGAGGTTTAAATGTCAAATGTTGAGATGCGACCCCTTACTCCACCAACCCGTGTTTTATGGCATAATGGATTAACTCTGCGTTGCTCTTCATGTGCATTTTCTCAAGAATGCGGGACCTGTAAGTGCTAATTGTTTTTACGCTCAGGATGAGTTCCTTGGCAATCTGCTTTGTTGCTTTTCCTGAGGCAATCATACACATCACTTCATATTCGCGGTCTGAGAGAGTCTCATGGATCGCTTTTTCAGTTCCTGTTTCCAGATCAAAGGCTATTTTCTCGGCAAGGGAATAAGAAATGTATTTCTTCCCTAACGATACTTTCCGTATAGCTGCGATCAATTCATCGGGAGCGCTTTCTTTTGTCAGATACCCTGACGCGCCCGCCTTTAAGACCCGAATAGCATATTGATCTTCGGGATGGACGCTTAATATAAGAACAGAAAGCTTGGGCTTTTCACTTTTTATTTCTTTTAAAATCTCCAGTCCGCTCCTCCCGGGCATGGAAATGTCTAGCACAACGACATCGAAATCACCTTTCCTGACCTTATCCAAAACTTCCTGTCCGTTGCATGCTTCATCAGCTATCACAATATCAGAAGTTTCTTTGATAATATCCTTCAATCCTTTTCGAACGATGGGGTGGTCATCAGCGATAAGTATCTTAATCACTGTGCTTCTCCTTCTCTGGAAAGGGGAATCGTTGCTATAACTGTGGTCCCTTTATCTGGGATGCCCTTGATTTCTGCCGCCCCTCCAAAAAACTGGACACGTTCCCGTATTCCAATTAGCCCAAAAGATCTGGGGGCAGCGATCTGCTTTTCCGTGATTCCTTTCCCGTTATCTTTCACTCTGAGCTCTATCTTATCAGCTTTCTTTTTCAAGGTTACGTTGATTTTTGTTGCTCGAGCATGGCGGGTGACATTTGTCAATGCCTCCTGAAAGATACGGAAAATCGCCGTAGAACGGTCTGAATCTAGAATCATTTCAGGATCCTCTATGGTCAATTTGCATTTAATTCCTGTGCGACTTTGGAATTCTTCCCCCTGCCACTCAATCGCTGCAGCAAGGCCGATATCATCCAGCAATCCTGGTCTCAATTCTGTTGAAATCCTTTTTACTGTTTGGATGGTCTTATCCACGAGTTTTGACATTGATTTCGTCTTTTCAATCAATGGTTTTTGATCTTTAAGCAATTTTGGGCTTAACAGGGCTATGTCCATTTTCAAAGCAGTTAATGACTGTCCCAACTCGTCGTGCATCTCCCGGGCGATGAGCGTTCTTTCTTGTTCTCTAACATCTTGTAAATGCGCGCTAAGGTTACGTAACTGTTCACTGGAACTTTCTAATTCCTGCTTTGCCTGCTTGCTCACGGTGATGTCTGTCGAAATACCGTCGATAATCGTCTCTTTGTCCTTCCCCCTCCTGCCGATAGATCTATCGTGAAACCATCGCCAGTTTCCCTTGGAATCTTTGATCCTGTATTCAACATCAAGCTCTTTCCCGCCCGCAAAGTCTTTGATCGCATTGGCAATATGCTCTTGGTCATCAGGATGAATAGATTTGTTCCATATCCAGGGATTTTTGTATAGATAGTCTGGAGAATATCCAAGAATTGATTCTGATCGGGAGGATGCATAAAGCGTCCCTTTCTTATCTGAAAAAGACCAGATAATATCGGGTGATCTTTCAATTAAATTCCTGTACTGGGCTTCTCTTTCTCTCAAGGCCTTCTCCGTCCTTTTGAGCTCTGTGATGTCTCGGAATATTTCTAGTTTTGATACACTACCGTCAGGTTTTTTTATGAGTGTATCGACGAGGTCATAGGTCTTCTGGTTCTTAAAGGAATGCCATTCCCAACGAATTGTTTTTCCTGTAAAAACGTCCTTGTTTTTGCACCACGGACAGACTTCTTTCCGATCATGAAAATACGCATAACATTTCTTTTTTCCTGGCTGACCAAACTCTTTCATGAGTGGAGAATTGACATATTCTATATCGTACTGCTGATTGACAATGTATACCCCGTCTTCTATGCTCTCCAAAATTCTGGTTAAATTGTCTCTTTCAATCCGCAGCACCTTTTCCGACTGTTTGCGCTCAGTGATATCACTCCATATGCTTTGAACGAAGGCTTTTTCGCCAATAGAAAGAGCCTTGCTGCTTACCAGGATATCCCGTACCTTGCCGGACTTTGTTTTATGTTTCGTTTCAAAGATATCGGTTCCTTCCTTGATGATTTTCTGGATGTGCTTCGCGACCTCATCTCTAGACTCAATAACCTCAAAATCAGGTATCTTGAGCCTAGCAAACTCCTCGCGGGTATAACCGAGGTTCTCGTGCGTCTTATCGTTGAACTCCACTAGTGTTCCAGTTTCTCCGTCAACGAGCACAATGGAGTCTGCCGCCTGCTCGAAGATGGCACGATAGCGCTCTTCACTCTCCCGCAGTGCTTCCTCAGCCTTCTTACGCTCAGTGATGTCCTGGGATGTTACGATAGCTCCATCGGGAAAGGGAGCGATTGTTATGCTTAGTAACTTGTTGCCATATTTCATTTCGGGAAACTCCTCTGTCTTTCCCGATCTGATACATTTCATTAACTCAGCGTGCATATCGATTTCATGTTTTCCGGCGTAATCTTTGTACATCACATCTCCGATATTAGGCCATCTATCCCTTGAGTTCCTTCTTGCCAGGTTAGTTTTAACCACCCTTCCTTCACGGTCCACAACAATCGTCGCTATAGGGTTGTATTGGAATAAAGCGAAATTAAATGCTTCGCTCGCCCGCAATGCTTCCTCTGCCTGTGTGCGTTCGGTGATATCTTTGGTAAAAACAGAGATGCCGTATTTTGAAGGGTAAGCGTTGATTTCAAAAAAGAAGTCCTTGCCGTGAAGCTGATATTCATTCACGAAGCTTTTGGGCTTTTGTGTTTTTAAAACTTCTCTATAAAACTTATCCGCTTTTGTCCCTTTTATATCGGGAAAAAGTTCGTAGAGGGATTTTCCGTTGGCATCCTTTGCTTTGATCCCTGTAAGGCTTTCAGATGCTTTGTTCCAGTATGTATATCTTAGATCTTTGTCCATCGCGAAGAAGACATCTGTGATACTGTCCGCAAGCTCCCTGTATCTCTCTTCATTCTTCCGCAACTCTTTCTCAGCCCTCTTGCGGTCAGTGATATCCCACATGTAGGAACGAGTACCGATAATGTTATTCTTGTCTTCTAGTTTAACAGCATTTACTTCGAGGTATAATGGGGAGCCATCTTTTTTAATTCCTTTAAATTCGTATCGAGAGGGGATTTTTCTGCCTTGGATACGTTTTTTATGGAATTGCATGACTCTGTTGACATCTTCAGAATGGACAATGGATTTGATGGATTGATTTTTCATTTCTTCCATGGGATATCCAAACAACCTCGCAAGCTTTTTATTGAAGTACTGAATATTTCCCTCTTTATCATCTATCAGAATGGCAATATCGGCTTTTTCGACCAGCTCTCTGTATCGTTCCTCTGAATGCTTTAAAGCTGCCTCTGCCCGCTTGCGTTCAGTAATGTCTCTAGCTGCTGCTAGTCTCACTGCTTGGCCTTCATATTCCGCAGCTTTTCCATGAATTTCAACCGGGAATCTTGTCCCGTCTTTTTTCACTCCCATAACCTCATAAGTGGCTTCAGCTCCTGATTTGATCTTTTTTCTCAAGAGTTCTGTAGACTCAGGAGCTACTAATTGTGGAATTACCTGTTTTCCGGTCAGCTCGTGCGGCTTGTACCCGAACATTTTATAAAAAGCGGGATTTGCATTCAGGAGAATACCTTTGTCATGAAATGCTATTCCCTCAAGGGTTGCCTCGGATAAATAGCGGTTTCTTTTCTCGCTCTCTCGCAGAGCATTCTCAGTCTGCTTACGCTCGGTGATGTCTGTAGCAATCCCCATGTAGGAAGCAACCTTCTCCTCGTGTTTGATGGCCACATAGCGAGTTTCAAAAAATGCATGTGTGCCATCTCGGCGGAGCAGTCCAGTTTCGAATGGGTCGGCATAGCCGTTCTGAAATAAGCTCTTTAATCTTTTCCTCATTTCGTCATGATATTCGGGAGCCAAAAAATCATAAATGTTCTTGCCAATGACTTCATCCTTTGAGTGTTCTGGGAAGGTACGATTTATGAACTGAACCTTGCCATCGGAATCCGCCACGTATATAAAATCAGGTGAGTTTTCTACTAACGAACGCCACATTGACTCTGATTTTCTCAGTGCTTCCTCGGCCTTCCTGCGTTCGGTGATGTCAATCATGGTTGTTCTTATTCCGATAATTTTACCGGTGCTATCTCGTTCTAATGTGTCATCGATTACAACATATATCTTTGAGCCATCCTTTTTAACATATGTCCTATCGTCTGACCTGGGGATTCGTTTGCCTAATATCTTCTGTCGGAATCTTTTCCGAGCCTCTGCTCGTTGTCCTGGCAAAATAAATTCAAAAATCGACTTGCCAACCATTTCGGCTGGGGCATATCCTAGCATTTTTGCTTCGGTTTTATTTACTGAAGTGATTGTGCCTTTGGTATCAAGCGTATGATAAGCAACTGGGGCATTAACCCATAATTCTTTGAAACGCGTCTCGCTAATCTTTAGGCTTTCTTCTGATTGCTTGAGCTGGCTGATATCGTTGATTATGGCGTTAAATCCAGCTATTTTATTCTTATATATAAATACGGTAGGCCTGGAAGTGCAATGGATAGTGTGGCCTTTTTTATGAATGACTCTAAATTCTAAGTGGAGATCTTTTCTGCGGGACGTCCAGGCACTTCGGAATATTTTCAATATGTTTTTCTTATCGCCTGGATGGAGGAAGTCAGCAAAGGGTTTGCCGATTAATTCCTCTTTTGAGTGGCCTATCATTTTACAGAGCGTTTTATTGACATAGGTGAATTTTCCTTTTGTATCCGCGGTGGCAATTCCTGCTCCTGATCTCTCAACCAGGCTTCGGTACTTTGTTTCGCTTCTTGTGAGTGATTCCTCTGCATACTTGCGGGCAGTAATGTCTCTCGTTATGGCCTGAAAGCCCTTTATCTTGCCTGCTTTTTTCATCAAGCTCACATGGATTTCACCGGCACGAGTTGTACCATCTCTGTGAATCCATTCGAACTCATAAGGTGTGGGGACCTTTCCTCTCGCTAGGGAGTTAATTATCTTTATATACTTGGGAATATCTCGCTTGCGGATTGTGGGGAGCTTTGTGAAATGTTTGTTAATGAATGTTTCTCTTGGATAACCAGTTCGTTTTGACATAGCCGTGTTGCATGATGTAATCGTGCCTTTCAGGTCGGTCGTGACAATGCCATCGGGAGCGAGTTCTACAATATCTCTGTACTTTTCTTCAGATTCTCTTAGCCTCTCCTGTGTATTCTTGAGCTCGACTTCCGATTTCTCTAGATCGGAAATTCGCTGTCGAAATCCTGCTAATTCATCGATCAGTTGTTCTTTTGTTTTGTTTGT
>CAZSPM010000123.1:0-6258 GCA_964608785.1 uncultured Eubacteriales bacterium | reverse complement strand
GAACATACTTGTAGCCCAGCGCACGGAAAGGAGGGAAATTTTCATCCACTCCCGATTCAAGAAGATTCTTTACTTCTTGGACTATTCCACCTTGGAACATTTTATCCACTCTTTCTTCGATCTTTCTGTAGAGAGCTTCTCTTTCTAATTTTAACCCAATTTTTATAATATTAAAATCTTTAACAAAAGATTTGGTGTTCAGGAAGTGTTCAGATATAGGTTTTTCCGATGCATAGAATATTTCGAGAGCCCGGATTATTCTTATTTTGTCATTCTTCCCGATTTTTTGACAGTATACAGGATCGGCTTTCATGAGCTTTTCTCTCAAGTGTTCCAGCCCTTTTTCTTCAGCTTCTCTTTCAAGTTTTTGGCGAAGCGATGGGTCTTTTTCCCCTTCTGGAAAGAGACCATTGATGAGAGCCTGAATATATAAGCCAGTTCCCCCAACGATTAGAGGAACTTTCTTTTTCGCAAGGATGAGGTCTGTCGCGTTTAAGGCTAATTTCACAAATTCTGCGGCAGTGAATTGGGTCGAAGGGCTTACTACATCCAGAAGATGATGAGGAACTCCTTCTCTCTTATCGAATGGAATTTTATCTGTTCCGATATCGAAATCTTTGTAAACCTGCATGGAATCGCAGTTAATTATTTCACAGCCAATCCTTTTTGCGAGCTTTACGGCAGTGGAGCTTTTACCGACACTGGTGGGACCTAGGATGATGATGAGATTTTTGGCTTTAGATTCCAATTTTTATCAATAGGAAAAGCACGAGGAGAGTTAAAAGGATCAAAAGAGCGAGAATCTGTTTTCTATTTAATTTCAATTTCCTTATCTTTTTAAGTTTTCTATAAGTGCTCGCTCATGGTCATTGCCCAAGGTTTTTTTTACGGCGAGGACCTCTGCAGCCAGAATTTCATTCAAATCTTTAAGGAGCACTTTTTTGTCTTCATCATTGAGAAGACTGGCCTTGGCTTTCAAGAGAGAATCCATCTTGATCTTTCCATCTGCTGCCAAACCGATTCCTTGAGAGAGTGGAGACAAATGGTCCTTGATCTCTTCAAGGCATTTTCTCAGCACATTCTGGGCGACGGGACCGATTTCCTTGGAGATATACTTATATATGTATATGCATTTTTCGTTGAAGATATCCACGGTTTTATCAAATTCAACTGGTGTCGACTCTTGAGGGAAGCTTTCTTTTGCACTCTTTTGGGGAGCTCCTACCATGCCCAAGCTTAAAAGAGTAAAAAGTGTTTTTTGTGTTTCCCTCTCTCCAAGCTCGCTCAATTCATATATGGTCTTCAACTCCTTCTTTTCGTTGATCATGTTTAGCAAATATGTTTCTGGAGGCTCAAGCTTTAATTGGCCTTGATAAAGGGGCTGAAGAATTTGAATAATGCTGTCTTCAGGAGGAACATTGGCTCTGATCAGATCGTAGTTTTTCATTTTACGGGTACCTTGAAGAATAAAACTGATGGCTTGAATACGGAAGAGAATTCCAGGTTCTTTTGAGAGATCGTCTGAGTCAAAGAAATATTCGCCCTGAACCCAATCAAAGACGGGATATAAATCTTCTTTGAAAAAGACTTCCATGAGTTCCCACAACTGAACTGGGGGGAAAGTGCCGAGTTCGATCAGAGCTTTTATGAGAGTAGATTCATTCTGTGCGGCAAATCCTTCATGTTTGTTGAGCGAGGAAGAATCGATAAGATTTTTCTCGACTAAATTTTGAAGGAAATCCCTTTCAGAAAATGAGGCCTGCTTGACTGTTATTTCGCCTTTTTCAAGATAAAGTCTCTTTTCAACTTTATCTTTTTTGATTTTTAAACAGCCCGATTTTTCCCTTTGCCAGATACGGAAGAGAAGCTGGACAAATGGGATCTCATTTAGATTTCCTTGAAGGTCTGTCTCCGCCATACCGATAATTTATAAATGAATCGATTTCATGTCAAATGGAAAAAAAGTAATTGGGGTCAGGTCTTGTTTTTTGCCTTATCCTTCTATATTTCCCTTATGGGTATTACTCCTCTCCGACAAAAGGCAAAAAACAAGACCTGACCCCTTATACGGAATGAGATAGGCAGAGGATGTCACTTCCATTCGTGGAAAGAGAAGGGCGAGGCTGGTGGAGGTCTGCATGACGGATTTTTTGGTTAGAATCAGTATGAGTCGCAGGGCGTTGCCCAGGATTTTGTCGACAAAGTTTACATGCAGGACGGCTGCGAAAATTTGAATATATTTTCCTTCTGTTGAAGTCAGACGTCCCATACCCAGAATAACCAAGCTTGAGATGAGGAAGCCGATAAGGTATGTAGCAGGGGAAACAATAAAGGAGAGAAAATAGGTCATGGCCTTTGGAGGATTTTCCAGAAATTCTATTCGTTGGTTGAATCTTTCCTCGCCTAACCTCTCTTGAAGCTTAACGTTATTTTTCTCCATTTCCAGTCTGTCCATCTGAGCGTAAGGGATTGTAATGTAAGAGAAGACTATTAAAGCGATAAGAAGAATGATGAGAGCATCGACCCAGAAAGGCTTTTCTGAAAGAGCTTTCAAAGTCAGTTGAGGATTAAAGAATATTCCCTGGAAACGATCAGGAAGATTCATGTCTTATGCTCCTTTCCTTTCTTCTTTTACTATTTTTCCATCTCTTATATAGATAATCCGCTGAGCTTGTTGTGCAATATCTCTGTCATGGGTGACGATAATGATTGTATTTCCCTGTTCGTGGATTTTTCGAAAGAGGGTGAGAATTTCATGCCCTGTTTTACTGTCGAGGTTGCCAGTGGGCTCATCGGCGAGCAGGAGAGAAGGTTCGTTAACAAGGGCTCGGGCAATGGCAATTCTCTGTCTTTCTCCTCCTGAAAGTTCAGAAGGGCGGTGGTTCTTTCTGTCTAACATCTCCACCATTTCTAAAGCTTTCAGTGTTTTTGCCTCTCTTTCTTTCTTGCTTGATCCCTTGTAGATGAGAGGAAGCTCTACGTTATGGAAAGAAGTCGCTCGCGGAAGGAGATTGAAAACCTGAAAAACAAAGCCTATTTCCTTGTTGCGGATATGGGCAAGTTCATTATCGCTAAGAGTACTGACTTGTTTTCCCTTTAGGGAATATTCTCCTTTTGTAGGAGTATCGAGACAGCCGATTACATTCATGAGGGTGGATTTCCCTGAACCAGAAGGGCCCATGATGGCCACAAATTCGTTATGAGAAATAGTGAGCGTGACTCCACAGAGGGCATTTACTTCTTGACTTCCCAACTGGTAGATTTTCCAGAGATTATCGACTGAAATTAAGATGTTATTTTCGCTATCCATTACTGGACTTCTTTCTTCTCTTCCTTTGTTTCAGACTTTATCAGCAGTCCGTCTTTAAGATGACGGAGAGCGCTGTAAGGACCAACCACCACATCTTGTCCTTCTTTCAAACCGGAAGCGATTTCTATCATCATCTCTCCCATGATTCCCTTTTGCACAGGATAAAACTTAGCCCGACTGTCCTCGACGATATAAACTCCTTCTTCTGGTTCATCGTTTTTCTTTTTATTTTTTTCCTCATCCTCTTTTTCTCTTAAAACCAGAGCGGAAATCGGGACGACAAGAACATCCTTTTTGTCAGCAACTATGATGTCGGCCGAGGCTGAGAGGCCTGGCTTCAACTCTTCTGGAGGATTTTCCAGCGTTATGACGACTTTAAAATCCTTAGATTCTTCAGATGCAGTCATTTTTTGAAGGGCAGAACTTCCGATTTCAGTGACTTTTCCCTCTATGGTTTGATTCGGGAAAGCATCTACCTTTACTTCAGCTGATTGTTCAATCCTAACACCGATAACGTCTGTTTCATCTACCTCGACTTCCACTTCCATCACGGAGAGGTCGGCGATAGTCATCAGGACTGTGCCGGGATTGTTCATTGTGCCAACCAATGCTATTTCGCCTTCTTCAACCCTGAGGCTTGTGATTATTCCCTCTATAGGAGAGTTGTAGACGGTTTTGCTCAGATTATCCATGGTGCTTTGCAGAGAAGCTTCAGCTTGTTTGATTTGGTAGAGGATGGATTGCTGGTCAGCCTTGGCTATTTCGTATTGAGCTTTGGCTGTTTCCAGTTGTTCTCTCGAGATGAGCTTTTCTTCCCAGAGTTTTTTTTGCCTGTCATAGAAGCTTTCATCTTTTTTCAACCTGGCTGCTGCCTTTATTAGGGTTGCCTTATAAGAGTGGATGAGAGCTCGATCCCGGTTGGCATTGGCCTCGTATTGGGTTGAGTCCAATTTAAGGAGAAAGTCACCAGCTTTGACAGTTTGGCCTTCAACCACTCCTATTTTGACTATCCTTCCTGGCAAGTGGGCACTGATATTCACGTTTTTTTTCGGTTTGACCTCTCCCGAGGCAGAAATGATAGAGGTTAGATTATCCTTTTTAACTTTTTCTATAGTCACTTTTATAGTTTTTTCTCTCTGTGACCTGAGATTGGAGATTATAATAATCCCGATGATTATTATTACAACAAAAAAGATGAGTGTTTTTTTTCTCCTCTTGAAGAAGCTTTTCTTTTCTTTCATTTTGTGGTCCTTTGTCATTTTTTAATCATATTATAGTACGATATAAAAGGCAAAAAGTTTTGGAGGTTGCTTGAAGATTTAAGAGTTGGTAATATTGAATAGCTATGATCTTAGAAAGGTATTTGAAGGCGGCCAAAGAATCGGCTTTAAGAGCCGGGAGGTTTCTCAAGGAGAGCATGGACGATGCCCAAGAAATTTTTTTTAAAGGGAGCATTGATCTTGTTACCAACGTGGATAACCAGTCGCAAGGCATGATTTTCCAGTATCTTTCAGATCGTTTTCCTGACCATGATTTTTTAGCTGAAGAAGGACTCAGCGAGGAGAGGGGAGCAGAGTTTCGATGGATAATCGATCCGCTCGATGGTACGACGAATTATGCCCACAAATTTCCAAATTTCACAGTTTCTATTGCTCTTGAAAAGAGGAAAGAGGTCGTTCTCGGAGTGATTTATGATCCTATGAGGGAAGAGATGTTCTATGCCGTGAAGGAAGAAGGAGCCTTTCTCAATGAAAGAAAGATAAGAGTCTCTTCTGTAGATGATTTGGATAAAAGTCTTGTGGCCACAGGATTCCCTTATGATATTCGTGTCACCGACGTGAACAACATTAGCCATTTCAATAACTTTTTAACGCGAGTACAGGCAATTCGCCGCTGTGGCTCTGCGGCCATGGATCTCTGCTATGTGGCGTGCGGAAGGTTTGATGGATTCTGGGAGTTGAAACTCCAGCCTTGGGATATGGCAGCTGGAGCATTGGTTGTTGAAGAAGCGAGAGGCCGTATTTCTGATTTTCAAGGTCATGATTTCAGTATTCTTGGTACTGAAATCTTGGCCACGAACGGCTTGATTCACGGACAAATGGTCGATGTGTTACACTTGGATAATAAGTGAAATTAATGAAGAGTTTTAAGCAAAAAATATTGGAAAAAATAAAGAACTCAGTTTTTTTTGGCCTGTTTTTTCTAGCTGTTTTTCTCTTGTACTGTGCTTCGATGGAGAACCCTGCGTTGAAAAAGGAGGGGGTTTCCCCCAAGAGAGAGTTTGATTTCATTCTTGAAAGTAATAAAGGAAAATCTGTTCATGACCAGGAGATAGTTCATAGGATGAATGTTTTGGGCAATGCCAATTGGACCGATACGGGCCTGGATGTAGTGGAAGGCCAGGAAGTTTATATTAGAGCATCGGGGGGATTATCTCTTCAGAAGGGAAACCCGATGGCCTATTGTGATCCTGATGGATATGATTATAAAGGGATACAACAACCTATTTTGAATAACAATATTGGGGCACTCATCGGAAAAGTTGTTCAACTTCTCTCAGTGGAGATCGATGAGGAAACTGGAGAAGAGATTCGCAATGAGGTTGAAGAGGTGTTTTATATAGGGGCAGAGAATAGAATCATAATTCCTCTAAGTGGCAGCCTTTTCTTAGGAATTAACGAGGATGTTGTTGGCGACAATTCCGGGCAATTTAAGGTTGAAATACGTTTGAAAAATATAGGGACAGATAAAAGTAACTAAGGGACCCACTTTTTCGCCTATTTTTTCTCTTCTTTTTGAAGAAATCTTTCCATAAATTGGATGTCGTAATCCCCCTTGATGAAATCTGAATTAGAGAGAAGGCTTAGGTGAAGCGGGATGTTTGTCTTTATCCCCACGATAGCTGTCATCTCTAGAGCTGTATACATCTTCTTGATCGCCTCTCTCCG
>CAZSPM010000122.1:0-6288 GCA_964608785.1 uncultured Eubacteriales bacterium | reverse complement strand
GAACAAGGTGAGAAGGATGTCCCTATTCCCATTTCCTCCAGAATAGCGGATGGAATTTCAACAATTTCAACCTTTTGGCCCATAATCTCAGATGCTTTCAAGACAAAAGTTCTCAGTGTCACAATTTCAGCCTGAGCAAGGTTGTAAGCCTGACCAAAAGAAGAAGAGTTCAGCAAATTTGAAGAGATTATCTTGGCAATATCTTCATGATAAATATGAGTGGAAACATTCAAGCCCCCATCGGGCAGAATCAAAGGTCTGCCATCAAGGATGCGGAGAAAATAGGAATAGGCTCTGAGAGTATAGTCTCTCTCCCCCATTACTATCGGAAGTCGGAGTCTTGTCGAGGGAAAATTATGCTTTTCAAAAGCTTCAATCAGCACTTCTTCACATTTCCTCTTATTATATCCATAACTCCACCAATCATCGTTTGTTTCAGGCTTAGGATAAAGGAGCCGCTCAAAATCTTCTTCGCGAAGGGGACAAGGAAAATCCTGGGTGACAACATAAACAGCGGCTGAGCTGATATGGATAAAATGCCCCACATTTCCAACGAAAGTTTCCACAGCTGTCCGACTGTCCTGTGCGTTAAAAGCGATCATATCTACAACAACATCAAATTTCTCTTCTTTGAGGCGTTCAGAGAAGTTTTTCGAATCATACCGGTCGCCATGGATGCGTCTCACTTTATCTCCAAAATCGTCGATTGTATTTCCCCGGTTGAACAGGGTAAGGTCGTGACCATCTGAGAGAAGTTGTCTCGAAATATGGTAACCAAGGAAACGGGTTCCCCCGATGATGAGTATCTTCACGATCGCTCTCTGTTTCTCCCAGGCCTAAACATAGCTAGCGAAAAGAGGGACACAATACTTAATTATCAATAACTACCTCTCTCATTTTTTGCGCTTTTTATAATTAAGTATTGTGTCCCTATATTTTCGTGTCCCCGTATTTTCCATATTTTTAATTTTGTCATATTTTCTATCCTACTATTTTGTCCGGGTTAAGAATATTATGAGGGTCAAAAAGACTCTTAATTCCTTTCATAATCTGGAGTTGTTCTTCTTCCAGTACATAAGAAAGATAATGCTTTTTAACGATCCCAATTCCATGTTCACCAGAAATCACACCTCCCCTTTCTCTGCAATCCTGATACAGCTCTTCACGGACTTTTTTGCTCTTCTCTCTCCATTCCTCCTCGGGGACAGGAATAAAGTCACCATTCTCGAATCGGGCTTTCATGATATGGGTATGAACGTTCCCATCCGCTGCATGGCCGAAAGTGGGGAGCCAGATATCATACTTGCAAGAGACCTCATGGACTTTTTTCACGTGATTAGCTATTTCTCCCCGGGGAACAGAAATGTCCAGGACTTCTATAACATTAGCCTTCAAGACCTCATAAATTTTGCTCCGAATATCCAAAATCTGCTTCTGCCTCTCTGGGCTATCAGCGACAAAAACATCCAGTGCACGCTTCTCCATACAGATTTCAGCGACTGCTTCTGATAATCGGTCGATTTCTTCGCGGCTCGAAGCATCAAGGATAATCAAAAGATGAGTCTCCCCTTGAGAACAGGGCCATCTCTTTTTCAGGAATTCCTCAGTTATCTGAATAACTTCCAGGGGAACAAACTCGACAGCCATGGGGAGGATTTTTTTCTTGATCAAGAAGGGGACGGTTTCTATAGCATCCTCCAAATCATCATAAGGAATGATCAAATACCTTGTCACCTCAGATGACGGCATGAGCTGAATCGTTGCTTTTGTGATAATTCCCAGCGTTCCTTCTGCCCCGATGATCAAATTGAGTAAATTATATCCAGTGCTGCTTTTCATGAGCTTTCCACCGAGATGAATGACAGAACCTGTCGGGAGCACTATTTCCAATCCACGCACATAGTTCCTGATGACTCCGTATTTAACCGCACGCGCTCCTCCTGCATTCGTGGCAATAACACCTCCAATCATGGCACTTTCTTCCCCAGGATGTGGAGGGAAAAAAAGCCCGGCTTCCTCAGCCGCATTATAAAAATCCAATAGAGTCACGCCAGCCTCACAAACGGCCATCTGATTATTGAGATCGACTTCGATTATCTTGTCCATATTCTCAAGCGAAAGAACGATCCCTCCAGAAGTAGGCACGCATCCGCCACAAAGGCCGGTTGCACCTCCACGTGGTGTGACCGGAAAAATTTCTTCATTGGCAAGACGTATGATCCCAGCAACCTCTTCTGTTGACTTGGGTTTAACGACAAGTTCAGGCTTCCGGGCTATCCGTGCATCCGAAAATTCATCGTGGCTATAGTCCACCATTTTTTCTGAATCGAGAATCACATTTTCCCTGCCGACGATTTTTTCTAATTTTTCTATTACTTCTTTGGTAATCTTTCTATACATGATCTATCCACCGTGTGGCTTTTATTACATTTTTATCAGAATAAAGGGAATGTCTGCTTTTTTTACAATTTCATTAAAAGCCATGAGATCGGTTTTTAGTATCTCTTTCAATTTACGAAGCTGCACATCGGCTTCCGCTGCGAGCTCATTAAAAACTTCATAGGACCCATCGGTCGGGCGAGAATCTGTCCTCGAGACAACAGAAGCCAGAGCCGCAATCTTATTATCAAGCAAAATCGGATAGTTGAGAGGGTCCTGACCACTCTTGGATTTTGATTGAATGAGCACATCCTCTACGGAGATCAATTTCTTTTTCAGTCTCATCCCAACCTCGATAATCTCCTTCCCCTTCTTATGACTTCTGATTTTCGTCGCTAAGTCATCAATCTGCTTTTTAACATCACGCAACTGATTTATGGCACGGTTTACTTCAGTTATCTTGTCCCGTATTTTGATCAGAAAGCCAAACTGCTCCTGGAAATCTTCCTGTGTCGTCGAAATCCGCGGATCCTTCTTCCACCCCCAGCTTTGTGTCATGGTTTTCTCTCCAACTTTAAGCCGTACTCGATAAATGCCTGGTACAGCAGCCGGCCCATTCAGCATTCCGCCCCAAAGTACTGCTCCAGGTACCCGTTCGGCATCAGGATATCGCATATTCCAAATGAAGCGATTCATTCCCTCGGCAGCAGGAACGCGCTGAGACTGCCCTCTTTGAAACCTTGAAGGTATGGCACTAGTTTCTGTGCCCTCTCTTCTTCTGCTTGTGAATTTCTTAATGATGTTCCCTTCAGCATCCATGAACTCAAGAGTCACTAGATCTTTTGGTTTCTTTTTTAAATAATAATAAATGACCGAGCCACCAGGTGGATTCTGTCCGACATGGGGTCTTGGCCATCCCCAACCTCCCATGCGATACGCGTCTCGCGGTTTGAAGAGGAAAACATCCGAATTCGCTACTTTCTCTGTAATCTGGTGCAATTGTGTCAGGTCGTCGAGGATCCAAAAAGAACGGCCGTGCGTGGCCACAACAAGGTCATTCTCCTTAACCACCATGTCATGAATAGGGACTACTGGGAGGTTGAGCTGGAGTGTTTGCCAGTTACCGCCATCATCAAAAGAGATAAATACTCCTGTCTCTGTTCCAGCATAGAGCAAGCCTTTCCTCTTGGGATCCTCACGGACTACTCTAACAAAGGTGTTATCGGGCAACCCATTCGTAATCTTTTTCCATGACTTTCCGAAATTTCCTGTCTTATAAATATATGGCTTGAAATCATCGAGTTCATGACAGTCCACTGCCAAGTAGGCTGTGCCCGGATCAAAAGTTGAAGGTTCAATCATGCTGATTAAAGCCCATTTGGACATTTCTTTTGGAGTGATGTTTTCCCAGTTCTCTCCCCCGTCTCTTGTGATGTGGACCAACCCGTCATCCGTGCCAACCCACAGGATATCGGGATCATGAAATGATTCAGCCAAGGCAAATATCGTGCAGTAATATTCAACGCTGGTGTTATCCTTAGTAATAGGCCCCCCTGAAGATTTTTGTTTTTCTTTATCGTTCGTAGTAAGGTCTGGACTTATGATTTTCCAGCTCTGCCCCTCGTTTGTTGTTTTAAAAAGAACCTGGGCCGCGTGATAGAGGACATTCGAATCAAACCTGGAAACGATGATTGGAGCTGTCCATTGGTAACGGTATTTCAATTCTGCTGCGCCCCACCCCATTGGGTTCTCCGGCCAGGCAGTAATGATCCGTGTCTGGCGGGTTTCATAATCCCATCGGGTGATCAAACCGCCATAGCTTCCCGCATAGACGATATCCGGATTATCATGGCGAGGTGCGATGTGTCCGCTTTCGCCACCGCCCACATCATGCCAATCAGGTTTATCGATTCCTGCTCCAGTAGTGCGGCTGGCAATACGAACAGTGGAATTATCCTGCTGGGCACCATAAACCCTGTAAGGAAAGTAATTGTCAGTTATGACATGATAAAACTGAGCTGTGGGCTGATTATCCTGGTTTGTCCATGAAATCCCACCGTTATAGGTGACGTTGGTGCCTCCATCGTTGGCATTTATCATCCGATCGGGATTTTTAGGATCAATCCACAGATCATGATTGTCGCCGTGGGGCACACGGATGGTCGTATAAGTCCTGCCTCCATCTACTGAACGGTAGAAACCTGTGTTGAGGACATACACGGTGTCTGCATCCTTCGGATCAGCATATATCCGGGTATAATAAAATGCCCTCTGGCGCAAACGGCGTTCATCATTCACCCTGCGCCACGTCTGGCCTCCGTCTTCTGAGCGAAAAACTCCTCCATCTTTGGCTTCAATTATCGCCCAGACCCGGTCCGGCCTTGCTGGTGAAACTGTCACTCCGATTTTACCGAGCATATTCTTAGGAAGTCCTGGATAACGGGAAATTTCAGTCCAGGTATCACCGCCATCCGTAGATTTAAAGAGACCGCTTCCAGGCCCCCCGCTGGAGAGGCTGTGGGGTGTACGGTAGAACTCCCATAGTCCCGCATAGATTACCCTCGAATTTGTTGGATCAATGATTATGTCGACAGCCCCAGTCTTTACATCCCTGTAGAGAATCTTTTCCCAGGTTTTGCCGCCGTCCTGGGTCCGGAACACACCTCTTTCCTCATTGGGTCCGTAGACATGACCGAGTGCTGCAACATAGACGATATCAGGATCCCGGGGATGAATTCGTATCCTTGCTATCTGGTTTGTCTCACTCAAACCAAGGTGCTTCCACGTCTTCCCAGCATCAGTAGATTTATACATTCCATCCCCGTGCGAAACATTTCCTCGCATCTCTGTCTCACCCATGCCCACATAGACCACATTCGGATCCCATTCTGAAACAGCAATGGCACCAACAGAACCAGTCTTGAAGAAGCCGTCTGAGACACATCTCCAATTCAGACCGCCATCTTCTGTTTTCCAGACACCTCCTCCAGTCCCTCCAAAGTAATAGGTGTAAGGCTTGCTGGGGATTCCGGCTATGGCCGTGGAACGTCCTCCCCGATAAGGACCGATACTGCGCCACACCATCGCTTTGTAGAGATTGGGGTTTAAACGTTTAATCTTTTTTGATGTCTGAGTAGGATCGCCTGGGTAAGAATTCAGGGAGCTGCAGAGAAAAATTAAACAAATGAGTAATATGAATAGAACGCGAGATTCTTTCATCGGGTACCTCCCTCTTTTGAAAACTTTCTCATTTCCCAGTAATAATTGAGGCAAAAATGATTTATAAACCAAATCAAGTATTAAGTAAAGAGTAAAAAGGTTTGGATTGCCACGCTCCCTCTCGTCGCTCGCAATGACAATAAAAAAGGGGACAGTCCCCTTTTTACTCAGATGATGATGTTCTGCGCCTTCTTTTTCTAAAAGCCAGAATAATCAATGGCGGTGTGATGAGTGTTGTAAGAAGGGACATTCCCAGGACAATGGTATAAATCTCCTGGGTAATCGTATGAAGGGAAAGACCAATGAGTCCGACAATGATCCCCACTTCTCCTCTGGGAACCATGCAGACTCCTATCTGAATTTTCGTTTTCCAGTCCTCTTTCCAGCAAGCCAGAGCAGACCCGACCATCTTGCTCAATACGGCCACAGCCGTGACAAACAATGTTAAAAAGAGCAGATCCGGCTTCAAGAATGCGTTTGGATCAAGATGAGCTCCCATCATTACAAAAAAGAAAGGCAGAAGAAATTCATTAACATATTTGACTTTATTTTCCAGATCGTAGACGCCGGCCAGCTCATCGATCACTATCCCTGCCATGAAAGAGCCGATTATGGCCGCAAGGCCGCTCACATCAGACAGCTCAGCCAGGCCCACACCGCGGATCACCGATAAAACTACACGAACCAAAG
>CAZSPM010000121.1:0-6302 GCA_964608785.1 uncultured Eubacteriales bacterium | reverse complement strand
TAAATATTAATACCTGTTTTACAAAATGTCATTCCTGCGGAAGCAGGAAACCAGATATATGAAAGACTCTTATCCAGATAGATCTGGATTCCTGCTTCCGCAGGAATGACATTTTTCATATTTCTAGATTCCTGTGGAGCTTGTGCCCGCGAAGCTTGTGCCCGCGCAGGCGGGTAGCGGGTACAGGAATGACGAAACGAAGCAAGGCTAACAGCTCAATTATGGTCTCTTATATTATTTTTCAACTTTTTGGGAGATGATCCATAAAAGTATTACCTTTCAAAAGCTTTCCTAATTTTCGTTTTGTTGGCAACTTACAAGAGTCTTTACTGCGAGATAAAATCCAAAGTATCTTGTACAAGTATGGAACAAGTCCGTCCTCAGAATGGACTTTATTCGCACAAATCGCTTCAATTCCAGAAAAAGGCTACCATCCATTTAGTATTGATGGAATGACAGGTTCAGAAATCGAAGTTGCAATGCAGACAATGTTTTCAGCTCTCCGTGAAATTGAATCCACTGGTTTATCAGTAACTTATCCAGAGATTTCAGTAACGCCTATTGCAATTTATAGAGAATGAAATAATTTAATTGGTATGGCTATTTTTATAAATGCAAATGATGGGCCCTAGAGCCGAAATTTCGACTTAGCTCATGAATTTTTTCACTTAATCACAGTGCAAGTGAATAAATAAATTTGAAAAAAGAGGAAAGACACTCGATCCTTTTTTTGCTCATTCTCTGACACAGGATAATTCTGCCTCTGCTGCTATAAAACCAAAAGCTGGCCAATATTTAGTGGTGTTTACAATCTTATCAAAATAAATTCTGGCCTTCTCAATATTTTCATTATAAAGGTGCCAACAGCCAATCCCATAGCCAATTGTCGCGAGATCTATGTCTGAAGCCTCAGCCAGCGCCGCAATCTCCGCTTCTGATTTTCGACCTTTAAAAAAGAGAAGAAGGCTATAATAAGACTGATTTTCGACAACCTCCATTTCCTCTGTAATACCACGCAGAATTTGCGCAGCTTCGTCTTCTTTGCCGAGACGACGAAGAGTTATATAAAGCCAGTTCGAAATGGCGATTTTTGAATCGGCATCTTCGGCTGCTTTCATACAATTCTTGTAAGCGCTGAGAGCTTCCATGAACTCTCCGCGGAGGTAATGAGCAAGGCCAAGATGATACCAGATGTCAAAGTCATGATCATTGAGTTTTGAAGCTCTGGTTAGATCGGACACGGCTTTGTCAAATTTTCTAACAGATATATACCTATGACCCCGATGCCTGTAGAGCATTGCATAGTCCGGATAATCTTCTATTCCTTTAGAAAAGACCTCAATGGCTTCATGATATTTCCAGAGATAGGCTAGACGTCGCCCGTGGAGAATGATATTTTCAGGATTTTTCGGATCAGCCTTAACCTGCTTCATGGCCTCCTTGAGTGCGTCCTGGAGCTTTAAAAGCTCTTCGCCTTTAGCAGGAGTGGCATAAAGCTTCTTCCCTAAAAGCGAGATGACTTCGGTTTTTTTCTCGCGCTTTTCCTGAATATACTGGGGTTTAAACAGGCCACCAAAAAGATAAATTTCAAAAACGGATAGAATGGCTGATACAAGAATGACAAAAAACTTTTTTTTAATCATCTTTTCTCCTTTTCCAATATTCTATGCCTATCCATTCCAGAAATAAAATTATTTTACGAAAATATTTTTAAAAAAACCAATTTTGATAAAATTTTCTTAAGGGATCTGGGGAGGAAGGAAAAACAGGAAAAGTTGACGTCCTAAAAGTATTTTATTACCATAGACAAACACGATCAGATAACTCCTCTGAAAGGAGAGAACAATGATAAGAGTTCATGCAACTTCCATTATACTCCTGACCATCATTCTCATAACAGGAAATGCCTTCGCTATGACAGAGAGTCAGGCTAAGGTCCCTGATGTTGACTTTCCAGTGCTTTTAACTTCTTGCGGCCAGAGTCCAGGGGCAACGATGATCAAAGTAATCTTCATGAGAATGAAACTGGAGATTAAACCTAAGCCTTACGAGATCAATGAAATGGCTACGGCTGAAGACCTCAAAGCAAATAAGGAAGCCGGCTCGCCATATAAATCCATAATCATTGTCATGGGAGCAAGCCTAAAAGGTATGGGAGCTGCCGGAATCTCTATCGATGATGAATTAGCCCGGACTTCGAAGCTAATCGAGGAAGCGAGACGTCAAGGCATTACTGTCATCGGTGCCCATATCGAGGGCTTGAAAAGAAGAGCCCAAGGTGCAGCAGTAGGTGACAACACAGATGAACTGAGCATTGACTGCGTTGCTCCGAACTCAGACCTTTTAGTGATCATAAAAGAAGGAAACGCTGATAATCGCTTCACAATAATCGCCAATGAGAAAAATATTCCAATGATCGAAGCTGAAAAGCTTCTCGACCTGAAGGCAGAATTTGAAAAGCTCTTTATTAAATAGACTTCAATCCAGTACGATTTGTCAAATACCGGAAAAGGATGATATTTTTTCCACCCGGATTATGATAAAACCTATGCTTGTGTCTGAGAGCACGAAAAAGATGCGGGTAGAATAAGATGGAAGAAATTCTGAATGCCATTACTCTTCAAAAGATCGTGACAGTTCTGTTCATTCTTTCTGCCCTTCTTCTTCTAAAATCTGTCTTTAAAAAAGAGCGAAAAAATACAAGGCTTAGCTTTTTGATTTTTATCTGTTTTGGCATTGCTTTATTTTATGTTCAACAAAATGAGGCAAGAAACCTTTCCTTAATCGAGATAAAGGAACTTATCTATCCAAGCTCTCCGCCTGATTATGCATATCAAGTTAAGGAGGGATATGAAGAGGGCGATCCTTACACACGATACATATTTGAAGATCCAAAGCCAAAACTTTCTCTCTCTGCGGATAAGAAAAGCGGATATTTTCGAATATCCAGCATTACATCGATAAACATAGTGATGGATTATCTAGATCTTCCAAAAATTACACAAACAGTGCCTGAGCTCGCCTCGATCACGGGCTCATTACACGACACAAGCTGTTATCGCTGGGATGACTACCCATTGGGAATTCTTCTCATCAAAAGAACTCTATGCAGTAATATTGAAAAAATAAGTACGTATCCCTGCATTTCAAGCATTACCATCATAAAAAAATAGCAACTTATGGGGTCAGGTCTTGTTTTTTGCTTTTTTTTAAGTAAGCGAACAGCCATCTTTTCTTGTTCATTGATTCTTTCAGGCCAAAACAGAAGGGTATCAAAGGACGTTGCTTGCAGAGACATAGAAAAAGCAAAAAACAAGACCTGACCCCATAACTTGGGCTTTTTTTCTTTATTGATTTTCATAAGAAATTCATCTACATTAGAAAATTCAAAAGATGTACGCTTCCACCCTGATCATCCTTGTCGTCATGGTGGCGACCTATATCATTGTCAAGGCCCTGCGAGTTTCAACAGAGCTCTCTATGTTCGCGGCCGCTCTTTTAGGAAGCATTGCTGGCGGATTCGGCATCCCCGCTAGACATATCGTAGAGGGAGCTTTCACTTATCTTGACATCATTCTCATTTTCATCACAGCTACCCTGTTTATGAACCTTCTCAAAGAATCAGGGGGAGTTGTCTATGTAGTCAGAGGAATTCTCAGAAGATTTTATCGCAAAAAATTCTCACTTTTCTTCTTGATCACTCTTCTTTTGCTGATTCCAGGTGCCCTGACGGGCGCAGGAAGCGTAACAGTCCTGATAACAGGAGGAATGATTGCTACTATTCTCAGTTTTATGGGAATCTCCAAGCCCAAAACAGCGGCTATCGTCTTCATTCTTGCAGGCCTGAGTGCAGCCGCTCCTCCGGTGAGTTTATGGGCTATGCTCACCGCTGCTGGTGTCAATATGCCCTATGTCGGCTTCTTCCTCCCTCTGCTCATCCCATGTCTATTTCTTTCCTTGGTGACTATTTTTATCTTGGGCTGGCGAACAAAACCAGTCAACCTGGAGAAAGCTCTGGATGAACTCCCAAAGGCTTCCTCTAAGATGAACTGGCTACGAGTCTCCCTTCCCTTCCTCTCGTTCTTCCTTCTGGTCCTTGCAGGCAGAATCTGGCCTCATTCGATACCTATCGTAGGATTGCCGATGATGTTTATGGTTGCGGCCTTTATCACTCTGTTGCTATCTCCCGTGAAGCTGAATTTCCTCAAGGTCTCCAGCTCCACTGTCCACCAACTCCTCCCGCTAATCGGAACTTTAACCTGCGTAGGAATCTTGGTTCAGATTATGACTCTAACAGGAGTCCGAGGGCTTATCGCCATAACCACTGTGACCCTTCCACTCACTGCTGTTCTCATCATTCTCTCTTTTGTACTGCCTGTATCTGAGGCTGTACTCATGTGGGGAGCGGCTCCCGTTCTGGGCGTTCCACTGGTTCTTCTCTTTAACACCATAGGTCTTAACCCTATCATTGCTCTAGCTGGAATGAGTGTGATCTGGCCTTTAGGCGATGCCCTTCCTCCCACGGCCATCATTGGCCGTCTCACAAAGGAAACAGTCGGAATGAAAGAACCCTACTCACATCTCCTGAAAAATTGTATTATTCCAGCCATCATCATCATGGCCGTGGGTACGCTTATGGTGATGTTCAGCAAAAGACTGGATTTTCTGACTTTCATATGACAATGATGATATTTAATATTTTACTAAAAGGAATTTGATCGATGATTATTACAATCCTTTATTATCTCTTAACAGGATACATTGCTTTTCTGATTATCCGGAACCTTCTGAGAAGTAAGAAATGGGAAGAAGAAATTCTCTATATTATCATTCTCATGCCTTTTCTTCTGAGACTTTTCCGGCTGAAATAGAGGAGGAAGAATGTCCGCGCGCTGGTTCTATCTTCGAAAACTTATCTTTTGTGTATCAGGCCTTGCTCTCATGTTCTTTACTGGTGCAAGTTTCTACAGGAGCCGCCATCTCAAAGAGCCCGTTGTCTTGAGTCCCGGCGTAACCCAGGTTAAAAAGCTGAGCGATTATTTCTCAGGAATAAAAGGAACCATCAATGATTCCAATGTCTATATCTTAGAGGGATCGAAGCCCGGAGGAACAATTCTCGTCATGGGTGGCTCTCATCCTGAAGAACCAGGCAGCCGACTGACGACGTGGATTCTCACAGAAAACGCCGTAGTGGATCAGGGCAAACTTCTTGTCATTAACTCTTCGAACCGCAGCGCCACAACTGTTACCCGTCTTGGCGGAGCCTATCCGCCTGATTTTGTAATCCCTACTTCTTGGGGTGGGCAAAAATTTAGGATGGGAGATCGATGGTCCAATCCCCTTGACCAGTGGCCGGATCCAGAAGTCTATATTCATTATCCCAGCCGTCAAGAACTGGCCTATGTGGATATCCGGAATCTAAACAGAACATGGCCTGGCCGCGATAACGGCACCCTTACTGAAAAAACTTGTTTTGCCATGATCCAGCTCATACAAGAGGAAAAAGTGGACATCGCCATCGACCTGCATGAGGCAGAGCTTCAGTATCCTGTAATCAGCACCATAGTGGCCCATCAAAAAGGAAAAGATTTGGCGGCTATGGCTTCCATGATGATATCGAGTACAGAAGAGTTCAACATTGGCATGGAGTATTCTCCATATGCTTTGCGAGGTCTCTCTCATCGTGAAATCGGAGACCATACAGAAGCCATCTCTCTTCTTCTGGAAGCTCCAGAGCCTTTCCTGGATGCAACTCGAGGAAGAACGGACAGAGCGCTTCTTCTCGAAGGAAAAGATGAATTTGTGGTCAAAGCCGGAAAACACGGCCTCCTCTTCGAGAGAATAGACGAGAACGGCTGGTCTATCGATGTGCGGGTTGGTCGGCATTGCTCAACAATAATTCAGATATTGGAGCTCTGGTCTGAAGAAAACCCTGATAAAATAGTGAAAATAAGAAAAGTCCCTCGCTATTCAGAAGTTATTGAAAAGGGAATAGGCTATTTCCTTCACAACCCAGCCAAAGCAGACCCGAAGAAAATCTATTACGAATAATATGCGGGAAAATATTCAGGAATGGTCAAAATCTTCTTCTGAAGATGAAGAAAATTATTACCAGGAGAAAATAAAGGGCGGCAAGGAAAAGAAACGAACCCTGTCTTTCTCGAGCACGCTGGTATATTTCTCCATCTCCTGGCTCGGGAAGGGGAACCGGATCCCACGGAAGCCCATACCGCTCGACAAGGCCTTTTATATTCAGGAGATGAATTACAGGTATTTTGAGAGAGGCCATCTCAAAAAGAACT
>CAZSPM010000120.1:0-6307 GCA_964608785.1 uncultured Eubacteriales bacterium | reverse complement strand
GAATTATTTTCACCGGCTTTTTCGTTTTTTTCGCTAGTATGGCGGCTGCCACCGTGTAGTCGTTCAATCCCAGTTTGCTTCCGAATCCTCCTCCTATATATTGTTTGATGACTTTTATTCGACCTGCAGGCATATTCAGGACTCTGGCAAGCCCATCTCTGACACCAAAAATAGCTTGGGTGGAGTCCCAGACTGTCAGTCTGTCTCCTTCCCATTTGGCGACACTGCCGTGGGTCTCAGAAGGATGATGGATCTCCACGGCTGTTTTATAAGTTCGCTCCAGCACAACGTCTGCTTCAGCGAATCCTTTTTCGATATCACCGCGCTTGTAGTCATTAAATTTCTGGATATTTTGTGATTTGTGAACTTGGGGAGCTCCTTCTTCCATAGCCTTCTCTTCTGTAACAACAAAAGGAAGGAGTTTGTATTCGACATTGATTAATTTAAGAGCTTCCTCTGCTGTTTTTTCATCTACCGCTGCTACAGCCGCAACTTGTTCACCCGCATATGTTACTTCCCCTTTTTTAAGCTTTAGGGCTGCCTTGACTCCTGGCATGTTTTGGGCCTTGCTGAGGTCTATAGATACGACTTCAGCACAGGCGTGGGGACTTCTCAAGATTTTCCCATGGAGCATTCCTCTGAGCTTGATATCATGGGTGTAAGGAGCACGGCCCGTAACAATTTTTTCTCCGTCTATTCTTGGAAAGGATTTCCCTATGATTTTGAATTCATCTTCCTCTGGTGAGGGAGCAATTTTCGGTTCTTCTGTCTTCTTATCCCTGAACTCTTCAAGATAGATGAGGTTGGAATCTTCGATATCCTTTAGATTTTCTTTTTTCGCCATTTTATGACCTCCTCACGCTTTTGGATGCAGCAGAGACTGCTTCGGAGATTTTTAAATAGTTCCCGCAGCGGCAAATATTACCTGAAAGTCCGTTCTTTATTTCTTGCAGGTTGGGATCTTGATTTTTGTTAAGGAGAGCCACAGAAGACATGATAAATCCTGGAATGCAGAATCCGCATTGGCAGGCATCTTTCTGGATGAAGGCCTTTTGAACCGGGTGAAGTTTTCCGTTGGTTGCTAATCCTTCGACCGTGGTGATTTTTTTACCGCCTGCTCTTATGGCAAGAGACATACAGGAGTAAACAGGATTCCCATCTATGAGAACGGTACATCCTCCACATTCTCCCCTGGCGCACGTCTTTTTTGTCCCGGTCAAGTTCAGCCTTTCTCTCAAGACATGAAGAAGTGTTTCTCTTGGTTCAACGACAAGAGGAAATTTCTTTTCATTCACAGTAAGAATGATTCGCTTTTTGGAATAGAGGGGTATTTTTCCTTTCTTTGTCTGGAGAGAGGCGAGGTCCTGAGCAAGGAGCTTAGGGGCAATAACAGTACCTATAGCTCCTCCACTGAATCCTTTTAAAAAATCTCTCCTCGTAAAAGTTTTTCGTTTCTTTTTTTTGCCCTTTTCCATCTTCTTTCTCCGTTTCTCTTAATATTTATATATTCAATAGCAAAAGTAAAGTTTTATCCCAGCGGGGTCAGGCTTTCATAACTTTCATAACTTTTAAAATTCGATCATTTTTACAGAAATGAGTGAACAACGATTCCCAGGCCCTGCTCTTGTAAAGAGTTGTTTCTTTCGTTATGATTGTAAAAGTTATCCATGGGATAAGTTCTAATCCCGAAAATAAATAAAGCTCAAGTTATAAAAGTTATGAAAGCCTGACCCCAAGGAAGATTGCTCAGATTGAAGAAATTGTTTTATATGGGCCAGGAAATGAGGTTATAGACCTTGGTAAAAATCATAATTTGGAGGATAACATGAGGAAAACATTGTCATTTTGTTTTCTCAATCGAGTCAGCCTATTTATTATTTTAATTTTAAGCTTATTTTTAATCTCACAGGCAGACGCACAGAAAAAATTCTGGGCACCTTCAGACCCTCCGAAGGCTCATTATAAAATTGGTGCCAGAATAGATCTGTCGAATAAGATAGTTAAGGGCGAAGGAAGCGTAACCTTCCGTAACAAAACTCCAAGACCGATTCGTGTCGTAGCGTTTGATTGGTCCATTAGCAGCGTTCGCTCTATGGAGGTGAGTGTTAAAGGGAAATCCTTGAATTTATTGAATACTAAAAAATCAAATACAGTATCCTCTCCACTCTTGTATGAACTCCTAAAGCCTCTCAAATCAGGATCAAAGGTCAAGCTAGATTTTGTTTTTAGCAGAGGAGGTATATCCAGAAGTGATGCGAGAGAGATAAAATTGACAAGATGGCATCCTCGTTTTTGGTGGGGTGGTCTTCCCACTCATGATGCTTTCGAAGTAAAACTTGATATTCCTTCTGGATATGCCTTGGCTGCGAGTGGCAGATTTAACAGGAAAACTGGATACTACGAAAACAGTGGAGTTGCCACGTTTGGAATGTACCTGGGAAAAGATTTGAAGACTGAAACCAGGGAAGTAAAAGATATCCTGATAACGTCATTATTTACGGATCAAGGTTCGGAGTGCGCTCGATTATGTCTGGATACTGCAGCCGATGCTGTGAAGTTTTATCGGGATTGGTTAGGTTTCTACCCGTTCAAGTTTCTTTACATTATTCCAGGAGCAACTCGGCCGATGGGAGGCTACCCCTTTGCTTCAGGAATTGTTGTGATTCATGGACAGGAAAAATTTGCTGATAAGCCACTCCTGCACTGGAAATGGATAACGGCTCATGAAATTGGTCATCAATACTGGGGAGAATACGTGATGGATGATGATATCCCTTCCTGGCTTTGGATAGGATTGGGAATCTATGCAGATAGAGAATATACGATCTTCCGAAACCTTGGCATGGATAAACATATCGGACTCATGAACAGATATCTTTTCGGAGTTCGCAAGCGCATAGATACAACCATGGATATTCCTCCTGAACAGTTTAGAAGATTAAAATTCGACCACAATAATATCGTAAAGCATGGAAAGGGATTCAGCGTCATCAGTGCTCTTGAATGCGTGTTAGGGAAGGAGGCCTTCGAGAGAATCTATAAGAAATGTTTGAAAGACTATGGCGGAAAGCGCCTTGGCTATAAAGAATTCTGGAGAGTTTGTGAAATGGAGAGTAATCAAAACCTGAAGTGGTTTTTTGATCAATGGGTGCGTTCCAATAAGTATCTTTCCTATCAGATCACAGATCAAGAAAGTATTCAGGAGAAAGATAAATATATTTCCACGATAAGAGTGGAATGTCTGGGATCAATGCAAATGCCTGTTCCAGTAAAGGGGATTTTCGAAGATGGTTCAAGTGAGATTATGTACACGAGCAGACTTTCTAAAGTCAGTAACCTGAGATTTGAAAGCCCGTCAAAGTTAAAAGAAGTTGTATTGGACCCTGATAAAAAACTGGCCATGCTTGAGGCTCCACTCTCAATGCTTCCTGAAGAGCTCCCAGAAGCAATTTCAGCGTTGTCATATGAAGGCGCAGGCGAAAGTGCGCATGAGCTTTTTAAAAAGGCATTAGGTGAAAAACTTGATGATGCCCCTCTGTGGTACAAGCTTGGATTGACTCTATTTGACGGCGGCTATTTAAAAGAGTCCTTTTACGCGTTTAAGCAGTCAATCGCATTAAACCTCTCCGGGCTTCGCCTCTTTACAGCCCTGGTCTGGCTGGGACATCTGCAGGATTTGTCGGGTAACAGGGAAGAAGCATTAAAATATTACCGTGAGGCTTTAAAAAATGATGCAGGGCAAACAATGCGGCATGACCAATGGGGTATGCAGATAAACCGCCAATGGATTGAGGAAAGACTAAAGACGCCTTTTAAATGGGGCAAAAAACAAGACCTGACCCCATAAAAGGAGGTTGACATGAGAAAAGTGAAAATAAATTTTTTGAGAAGATGGGTTGTTCTCGTTTTCATAAGTATGGTCCTCGGTGCGTTTCTCTTTGGCAGAGATTTCAATGGGAAATTACTGGATATGACTTATCCCTATGATGCGGACACAATTTTTTGGCCGACTGCTAAACCATTTAAATTGACAAAAGTCTCCTGGGGAATTTCTGAAGGCGGTTGGTGGTATGCATCTAACGAATACAGCGCTTCCGAGCACTGTGGAACCCATGTGGATGCCCCTATTCATTTTGCCCAGAATGGACGGACAATTGACCAGATTCCTCTTGAGGAATGGATAGGTCCAGCGGTTAAGATAGACGTCACCAAAAAATGCGAGAGGAATCGGGATTACCTCCTCCGAGTTGATGATATTAAAGACTGGGAAAAAACATATGGAAAAATTCCAGATGGAGCTTGGATAATCATGTACACTGGAATAGACACCAAGTATTATCCAGATAAGAAAAAAGTCTTGGGAACAGATAAAACGGGTGAAGAGGCTATTCCTGAATTGAGTTTCCCTGGTTTCTCCCCAGAATCAGTGGAATTCTTAATAAATAAAAGAAATATAAAAGGAATTGCGATTGATACACCCAGTATTGACTACGGAAAATCAAAGGATTTTAAAGTGCATCAAATTCTCTTTGCCGCTGATAAGCTTGCCTTGGAGAATATTGCCAATTTGGATAAGCTCCCTCCATCAGGAGCCGTGCTCTATGCCATCCCGATGATGATTAAAGAGGGGACAGGTTCTCCGGCTCGCGTCTTCGCCATAATTCCTCAGTAATACGGGCAATCCTTGATTCTATTCATATTCTATCTGGAATCTTATCTTGAAACAGGGATAAATGCTCGTTAGTTTGCCAGTTTCAAATATTATATGCACCATTTTTTTCGCAGGAATTCTACTCATTTTTAATGTGGGATCATCAGGAACATCCTTCATTTCCTCCCCACGAGCGCCAGGGGGCTTATCCCTTAATATTTCCCCGGGCAAAAGGCAGAGTTTCTTTCCCTTTTTTATAATTTCTTTTCTTCTTCTGTCCACACTTCAAGGCCCGAGGGAGCCAGCGAGATGGGAATAGATTTTATCCCTTTGCTCAGAGAGTTTATCTCTTGAAGCATCTGCGCTCTCAGGCGTTTTTCTGGATTTCCTAAAATCGTCAGAGAGCCTCCTTTTCCTCCGGCTCCATTTACCTTCCAACCTTTGGCCCTATGTTTTTTTGCGATTCCTATGACGGAATCAGCCTCCTCTGATATGAGTGCTGCATGAAGAGACCTCTGAGTTTCATTGTTCTGAATCATCACATTTCCGAGAGAATCCAAATTCCCCTTTAGCAACAAATCCTTTGCCTGTTCGGCTAAATTTTTCAAATTTTGGATTATCTTGAACTGAGAGCCCTTCTTTTCGAGAAAAACGATAACTTCTTCATGGAGGGCAGATGAACTGTGGCCCTTTCCCAGATAAACCAGACAAAGCCGTTCGTTCAATTCTTGTTTAATTTTCTGCTCAAGGTCTAGCTTATAGACTCGAGCCCGGGGATAGTTGTGCATATGGATAAAACAGACACCTCCATAGGCCGCACTTATCTGATCTTGAATGCCGCTCTGCAGCCCAAGTTTTTCTGTCTCCACTCGATGGGCCAAAGATATAATCTCATCTAGAGAATGTTTCTGGGCCATGAGAAAATCAAGAGCACCCAGAAGAACCACACAGACAGAAGCAGATGTTCCTGTTGAGCTTCCGGCTGGGACATAGGAGCGAAGACTGATTTCGAGTTCGACATCCTTTGGAATGGGCAGAGAATTTATCGCTCCTTGAAGGAGTGGATGCTTGTCATATTGTGGTTCTTCAGGGTTCACAAGGAAGGTTTCATCGAAGTTTTCCGCATGAACCAGGACACGCGCCTTTTTTTTTTTCTCATTCTCAAAAACTTTGATTTGCGCTTCAACCAAAGGGGAGATAGCCATGTTCAGGACTTTCCCTTCTCCAGAAAACCAAGTGTCTGTCCAGCCGCCGATGTCATTGATCCTCAGCGGACTGGAGGAGTGGATAATTTTCAGAGGTTTTCTTCCATTGTCCTCGGCGGTCTCCATTTGTTTTTCTCAATTAGCACAGGGATATTTTAAAGTCAAATTTGAAAAGGGGCCTGTCCCTTTGAAAAAAGGGAACTGTCCGCTTTTTTTTGTATGTCAAGGCATGACACCTTTTAAACGACACCTCTTTAAAATCTAGCCCTGACAGAGATAGCCATATCAGTTGACACCTATTTAGACCTTTGTTATAAGCTTATGAGAGATCTGACTTTAATAAATTGTTAGCATTGGGGTCAGGCTTTCATAAGTTTTATAGTTGATAATTATTTGAAATTTCATTCTATTTCCTAATAAACTATAAAACTTATGAAAGCCTGACCCCGCA
>CAZSPM010000119.1:0-6308 GCA_964608785.1 uncultured Eubacteriales bacterium | reverse complement strand
AATTTAAAAGGTTCCCAAACATCCTGTTTTTTTTCTGTCTGGGCCATCAGAAGAACAGGTAGCAGAACTATTATTAAGAGATGTTTTTTTCTCATAATCATTTCTCCTTTTATAAAAGCATTTTACCATTTGACTTAGAATTTATAGCACAGAAGAAAAATCAGAGTCAAACCAGTTCTTTATAAGATGTTAGGCGGAAAAATTGATTATTTGAATGGAATATCCAAATAGATGAAAAGACAAAGATGATATGGATATTTAGCCTGAGGAACCACCTTCCGATAGATCTCGGAGTTCCTCAAAAACATCATTAGATATAACAAGGAATTCGAGACCAACATCATATCGGGCTCCAGAACCTGGAGGAAGCAAATCTATCCACACAACTCGCGCAGTGGCATTTACAGTTTTTCCTGAAGGGAGTTCGAGTTCGATTTGCACTGCTTTCCCCTTTTTAAGGGGTTCATCACAAAAAATCCTTGCTCCTCCGGGGCTGATGTCGGATATTTCACGCTTTTGTCCAAGAATCCGGGGAGGTCCATAATACCTGGGTTGAGTGTATAAGACTCGAGCCTTCACCCGAGGATAACGCCGTTTGTCAGATTCTGAATCGTGAGGTACCATTATTGTATAGCCTTCCTTAAAAATATAATAATTTCAGCTTCAAGCAGAGGGAATAATAAAAAAAAGGCGCTGATGTGTCAAGAAATTCTTTATAATTCCACTACATTTTATATCATGGATAGTATTTCTTTCCTTGAGATACTAATTTTCCACAAGATTGAGATTGAAGTAAATCCCCCTTAAGGATGATTTTCAGGGTGATGTTTTTCATGTTTTGGAGTAGAAGGGGGTTAATCATGTGTTTTTAATGAGATGATTGATATATAAGAAGATTGATATATATATGCATATTTTTAGATCTTTTGACAGTTTGCGCTAACTTAAGCTGACAATTTTAAAGAGTGATCCTACTTATGAGAGTCTGAGAAGATCGGTTACATTTTTTTTATATGAATGCTTCCTCCTGAGGAGCGCAGGTATAATTCTGGACCACCGCCGTTTATCTTTGCTATCAATGATCTTTTGCTCAACTTTCCCTGCACTTTATATTACTGTAATTGAAGAAGGTGGCGGCATTTTTTATGGATAATCTAGGTTAATTATGAATTCTGTTGTGAGCAAGAAAAAAGTTGATGAAATTTGGACAAAACCTGTAAAATGAATCCCTAAGTGAAGATTCTTGGCCTTTTTTCTTCCCTTTGTTTTTTGTCATTTACTGTTCTCGCGTTCAGTTTTTTTGTATTTGTAGCTCCAGATTGAAAATATAGAGGAGGATTAATATGGATAGAAAGAGCTATTTGATTATCCTGTCTTTATCCATTGCTCTTATTATTCTTATTGCATCATATGCACCGCTTCAGGCAGAATCGTCTGTCAAAGTATGGGTGGAGTCTTTGAGCATTCCTACCTACAGGATAGGCGAACCCGAGCGAAACCCGATCTTTTACACTGGGAGAGCCTACCAGGGAGCAAAAGGAAGAATCTATCCCTATCCCTTGCTTGACAAGCTGACAGACATCCGAGAGATGAAAACATACAAAGCAGCTTACTTGGAGAATGATTTTATAAAGATCTGCGTTCTTCCTGAAATTGGCGGTCGAATTTTCCGCGCTTTAGATAAGACGAATAATTATGATTTCTTCTACCATCAGCATGTCATCAAGCCTGCACTGATCGGTATGCTGGGAGCCTGGATATCTGGGGGCGTGGAATGGAATTTTCCTCACCATCACCGAGCCACGGGTTTTATGGATGTCGACTATACTCTCACAGAAAATCCGGATGGAAGCAAGACTATCTGGATAGGGGAGATAGAGATTCGGCATCGGATGAAGTGGGTGATCGGCTTAACTCTCTATCCTGACCGTTCTTTCCTTGAGGCCACCATAACGATTTTTAACCGGACGCCATTCGTCCATTCATTCCTGTGCTGGGCAAATGTTGCGGTGCATACGAATGAGAATTATCAAATCATCTTCCCTCCGAGCACAGAGTACGCCACTTTTCACGGGAAAAACCAGTTTTCCCAATGGCCCATTTCTCATGAAGTTTTCAATCGAGTCGATTATACGAAAGGCGTAGATGTTAGCTGGTGGAAGAATCATCCAGAACCGACTTCTTTCTTCGCCTGGAATTGTAGAGACGATTTTTTAGCAGGATATGATCATGGGATAGAGTCGGGTGTGGTTCATGTGGCAGACCATCATGTTGTCCCGGGCAAGAAATTTTGGACATGGGGAACTGGTTCCAGGGGGCAAATTTGGGAAAAGATTTTAACTGAAACAGACGGCCCTTATATTGAGCTTATGGTCGGGGCTTACTCTGATAATCAGCCTGACTACAGTTGGCTTCAGCCTTATGAGGTGAGGTCTATTAAGCAGTACTGGTATCCCCTTAGGAAGATAGGAGGAGTCAAGGCAGCTAATCTTGAGGCTGCCTGTAATTTAGAAATCATCTCTGAAGATAAAGCTCGTATAGGGTTTAACACAACCAAAGTGTATAAAGGCGCGAAAGCAGTTCTTAAGAACAAAGCTAAAGAGATTTTTGGGCAAAAAATAGCTATCTCCCCGGATAAGCCCTGGTACAGTGATGTTGGATTACCTGCAGATGTGAAAGAGGGGGACATGAAAATCATCTTGTATTCGAATGATGGAAAGGAGTTGATCAGTTACTCTCCCTCAAAAAAAGAAGGGGCGCCCATGCCTGAACCTGTCAAACCTCCTTCGCCTCCCAGTGAGATGAAAACAGTCGAAGAGCTTTATCTTACAGGTCTGAGGCTGGAGCAGTTTCATAATCCTGCTATTGAGCCATATCCCTATTATGAAGAGGCTTTAAAAAGAGACCAAAGCGATTACCGGGCTAATACGGCTCTTGGGATTCTTTATTTAAAACGGGGATTGTTCAAAGAAGCAGAGGAGAAATTGAATCTAGCGCTGAAACGAGCCGCGAAAAATTACACAAGCCCCAAGGATGGTGAGGCCTTTTATTATTTAGGGGCAGCACTTAAGGCTCAAGGGAAGTATGAGGCTGCCTATGATACTTTCTATAAAGCCACATGGAGCGCGGCCTGGAGAGGAGCCAGTTATTATTCTCTGGCAGAACTCGCCTGCCACAGAAGAGAGTTCTTGAAGGCTTTGGAGTTTATTGATCGCTCGTTAATTGTGAATTCGTTGAACACAAAAGCTTTAAATTTAAAAGCAACAATATTGAGGAGATTGGGGAAGCTCAAGGAAGCGGAAAAGTGTACTCTGGAAGCAGCAACCTTTGATCCCTTAGATTTCTGGGCGGGGAATGAACTCTGTCTTGTGAGAGCAGAATTGGGATTTAAGAAAGATGCCTTGGAAAAGTGGGAGGCTTTGAAATTCAAGATGAGGGATGAGGCAGAGTCTTATCTTGAATTGGCCGTGGATTATGGGAGTTGCGGTCTGTGGGATGAGGCTGTTGAAGTCCTTTCCAGGCTTGTCGGCTCTAAGAAAAAAAAGACCTCAAGTCATCCTATGCTTTACTATTATCTCGGGTATTTTCTGGAGAAAAAGGGAGAAGAGCAGAAATCTCTCGAATACTATAAGCTTGCAAGCGAGATGCCTCCGGATTACTGCTTTCCTTTTCGCTTGGAATCTATTCAAGTTCTCCGTCAAGCTCAAAAGCAAAATCCTGATGACTCTCGAGCCCCCTATTATCTCGGGAATCTTCTCTTTGACCTCCAACCTGAAGAGGCAATCAAAGAATGGGAGAAATCGAGGGAGCTCAATGTTTCCTTTTCCATCGCCCATCGAAATCTTGGGTTGGCCTATGCTCGCGTAGAAAATAATCTTCAGAAGGCGATACCCAGTTTAGAAAGGGCTGTAGCCTGCGATCCTAAAGACCCAAGACTTTACTATGAGCTGGACCTTTATTATGAAGCGGAGGGAGTCCCGCCCCTTAAAAGGCTTGAACTTCTGGAGCAACACCACGCTACTGTCCTCAAGCGTGATGATGCTCTTTCCCGGGAGATTGCTCTGCTCGTTCAATTGGGAAAGTATGATCGCGCTTTAGAGTTGCTTGAAACACATCACTTCCATGTTTGGGAAGGAGGAGGGCGGATTCACAATGCTTATGTTGATGCCCATTTGATGAGAGGAGAGGAGTATTTTCGCGCCAGAAGATACCGGGATGCCCTGAAAGACTATGAAGCCGCTCTCGAATACCCGGAGAACCTGGAAGTCGGAAGGCCTCGCCATGGAGGGAGGTCTCCTCAGGTCTATTATTTTATCGGAACGACTTATGGAGCCTTAGGCAATGTGGAGAAAGCCCAAGAGTTTTATGAAAAATCAGTGGCTTCAGAACGCGGCTGGTCAGAAATTTCCTATTACCAGGGATTGGCTTTTCAGAAGCTCGGCCTTGAGGATAGAGCAGTTCGCATGTTTGAAGGATTGATTGAATTTGCGAGAGAGAGGCTCAGAGTCACACCCTCCATGGATTTTTTTACCAAATTTGGAGAAAGACAATCAGCGAAAATTCGGAAGGCTAATGCCCATTATCTTCTGGGTTTAGGTTATTTAGGAAAAGGGAAAAAAGCAGAAGCTAAAATTGAATTTGAGAGAGCTCTCGAACTGAATGTGAATCACATAGGTGCCAGAAGACAATTGTTGATTATCAATAATCAATTTAAAACCGGTGGGCTTGATAAATCAAACCCCTACGCATAAATCAAGCCCCTACGCCTGGATCAAACCCTCCATTATTGCCAAAGTACATCTAGAGTGCTATTCTACTCGGTTAAAATGAAAAAATTTATAATAATCCTCACGCTTTTATCCTTATCCTCTGTCTTTATTCTTGGACAACAGGAGATAAAAGAAACCACCGCCTTAAAGATTATTGACTCGATTAATGTGGATGGTTTTTTGAATGAGCCTGTTTGGGAAAAAGCTCCGTGGATAGGTGATTTTATTCAGTTCCAGCCGGAAAGGGGAAAACCTTCATCGGTAAGAACTGTTGTGAAAATCCTTTATGATGAGAATTTCATCTATTTTGGATATCTTTGCTATGACCCTCAGCCTGAGAGAATCGCGGCTCGAATAACAAAAAGGGATGCCGATGTGAAAGCAGATGATTCAGTATACCTCTTAATCGATACGTTTCGCGATAGAAGGAACTGCTATTATTTTGCAACTAACCTCTTGGGGACTCAGTATGATGGGAGAGCAACCGAAAATGGCCGGACGAAGGACATCACTTGGGATGGGATCTGGAAATCGGCGGCTCAGAAAACTGATTTTGGCTGGAGTGCAGAGATAGCCATTGACCTCAGTTGTTTGAAGTATAAACCAGGGGAAAACAGAACCTGGGGATTGAGTTTGGGGAGGGGAGTCCCCAGAGTCTTTGAACACAGTTTTTGGACTGGTCCTCTTGAAGATGCATATAAGGTTTCTCAATTTGGGGATTTAAAAGGTCTTGATCTCGAAAAAGCTGAAAGAAAGTTCCAATTCATTCCTCATGTCATATCAAAGGTAGAAGAAGGGAGGCGTACAGAAATTGAAGGAGGGATTGATGCACGCTATGCTTTCAGTCAGACGGTTTCAGGCAACTTAACCATCAATCCTGATTTTGCCACTATTGAAGCTGATCAGGAACAGATTAACTTGACTCGTTTCGAACTTCGTCTCCGAGAGAAGAGAAACTTCTTCCTGGAAGGATCAGAAATTTATCAACAGCGGATTCGCTTGTTTTATACCAGGAGAATTTCCGATATCTATGGGGGTACAAAAATCTACGGAAAAACTGGTGCGTATGAGTTTTCTGGATTGAGCGCTCAAACGAGAAAAGATGAATCTCTTGATGATAATTCAGCCAATTTTACGGTGTTTCGTCTAAAGAGAGATATTATGAAATCTTCCACGGTGGGTTTTCTGGCAGCCAATAAGTTAATCGGAGGAAAAAACAAGGGGACTGTCGGCATCGACACATCCCTTTACTTTACAAATACTTTCAAATTTACGGGTCAATTTGCCTTTAGCTACGGCGATTACAATAGCGACAACATTGCTTTTTTCCTCCGGCCAAGCTACGATTCGGCCACTTTTCATATCCACATCCGTTACACTCAATTAGGGAGAAATTTTAGAGACAACGCCAATCATGTGGGATTCATAAGGGATGACAATCGAAGAGAGTTGGATTCGGCTATTAGTAAAGTTTTCTGGTTAAAAAAAGGGGGCTTTGAACGAATTAATTACAGGTCGAATTATAATATTTATTGGGGA
>CAZSPM010000118.1:0-6312 GCA_964608785.1 uncultured Eubacteriales bacterium | reverse complement strand
CTTTTCTATATTTATGTATTGGCTGGTGACATATTCCTATCAGTCTTTGGTCATGAGAAATTGGAAAAGAAGCGAGGAATGATCGATATAACCAGGGTTCAAGAAATGAAAGAAGAAATAATCAGCGCTCTGATTAAATACATAGGTGCGATCATAAGCTTTGCCACTATCTATAATGGACTCCAGCAGTTTTCTCAGGGAAACGCCTTTGTGGTGTCTCATCCTTCTCATATTCCTTACTTTGACCTGTTTTACTTTAGCCTGGTTACAATCACAACCGTCGGTTATGGAGATATACAACCAGCTCTTTGGGTCTCAAAAGCATTCATTATCTCAGAAATACTGTTCGGTGTGGGATTCGTGCTCTTGCTTATCACCATGCTCATTTCTATCTATATTGATATTCACCGGAAAAAAATGGAATAATAAATAGAGAAATCATGTAAGGAAGGTCGAGTCATGGTGCTTTTCCGAAAGAAGAAAGAAACGGATGCTTCAGGAACAATTGTCCAGCTGACCATAGTCGAGGGCAACAATGATACCAATGATCTTCCGGGAAAAGTCTTCAATCTTCACCCTGGGAATAATCTCATCGGCAGGGACCCAATTTGTGAGGTCAGCCTCAACTCCGGGACAGTCTCAAGAAGACACGCCAACTTAAAAGTGAGCTACGATAGGAAGAAATTTTCCATTACTGATTTAGGAAGTTCCAATGGAGTAATTATCATGCCTTCGACAGTTTTAAAGACCGAAAAGAAATCCATAAACTCAGGAGAAGAATTCCAGATTGGCGAGATTCTCCTTAAGCTGCTCGCTATAGAAGAGGGCGACTCTTTCCAAACAATGGCTGTGGACGTGAAAGAACTGATGAAACAGATCGAAGATAAAAAGAAAAGCTAGATTCCTTGGTTTATTCATTTGACTCTATCCTCTTTAATTGTTAATCTTTAGCTTAACTTACGAAGGGAACATCCTGTATGAAGTGCCCTAAATGTCACTCTGAAAATCCCTCAGAAACTTATTTCTGCGGCCAGTGCGGGACAAGGCTTTCCCTTGCCGAAAAAATCCCTGTTCACCAGACTGAGACTATTCAAGCACCTACCAAAGAATTAACCATTGGGAGCACTTTTGCAGAAAGGTATCAGGTCATTGAAGAACTGGGCAGAGGAGGCATGTGAAGCGTCTATAAGGTCCTCGATAAAGAATTACAGGAAAAAACGGCTTTAAAGCTACTAAAACCTGAGATTGCTGCTGATGAGAAGATCATTGAACGCTTCCGCAATGAACTGAAATTCGCGCGCAAGATATCCCATAAGAATGTGTGCCGCATGTATCACCTTAGCAAAAAGGAAAACATGCGCTACATCACGATGGAATATATCCCTGGTGAAGATTTGAAGAGCTTGATCAGAAAGATAGGTCAATTACCTATAGCCAAAGCAGTATCCATTGCTCAGCAAGTGTGCGAAGGCTTGGCTGAAGCCCATAAGTTGGGAGTTGTGCATAGAGATTTAAAGCCACAGAACATCATGATAGACAAAGAAGGAAATGCTCGGATCATGGACTTTGGGATAGCTCGTTCCCTCAAAACAAAAAGGATAACTGAGGAAGGAGTGATGATAGGGACTCCAGAGTACATCTCTCCCAAGCAGGTGGAAGGCGAGGAAACAGACCAGCGTTCGGATATTTATTCGTTAGGAGTTATCCTCTATGAAATGGTAACCGGCAGGGTGCCTTTTGATGGAGATACAACGATAAGTATTGCTATGAAGCACAAAAAAGATACCCCTCTTAACCCGAGAGAATTCAATGCTCTAGTTCCTGAGGACCTCAGCCAGTTGATCCTCCGCTGCATGGAGAAAGATAAAGAGAGGAGGTTTCAGGAGGCCAATGAGCTTTTTTCTGAATTAAATAAGGTCGGGATAGAACGGCCTGAGATCAAAAAACCCAGTGAAACAAAATGGAAAAGCTCTATAGCTGTGCTTCCTTTTGCCGATTTAAGCCCGCAGAAGGATCAGGAATACTTCTGCGACGGCATGGCTGAAGAACTCATCAATGCCCTGACAAAGGTCAAGGACTTGCGTGTTGTCGCACGGACCTCGGCATTTTCATTCAAAGGCGAGAAAATGGATGTCCGTGAAATCGGCAAGAAACTGGATGTAGAAACAGTCCTTGAAGGCAGTGTCAGAAAAGCAGGGAACAGGCTTCGAATCACATCTCAACTTATCAATGTGTCGGACGGCTACCATCTTTGGTCTGAAAAATACGACCGAGACATGGAAGATATTTTTGCTATCCAGGATGAAGTCACTCTGGCTATTGTAGATACGCTAAAGGTCAAGCTTTTGGGAGGAGAGAAGGTTGAGCTCACTAAGCGTTATACAGAAAACCTTGAAGCCTACAACCTGAATTTAAAAGGCCGCCATTTCCTGAAGCATTATACTAAAGAGGGTTTAAAGAAAAGTTTAGAGTCTTTCCAGCAGGCAATCGAGAAAGACCCGAAATATGCAATGGCCTATGTTGGAATAGCTACGTATTACAATAACCTTGGATTTTATAATTTTGTACCGCCTAAAAAGGCTTTTCCAAATGCAAAGGAGGCAGCAGAGAAAGCTATCAAGATCGACGATAGCCTTGTTGAAGCCCATACTGCTTTGGGATTTTTTAAAATGATGTATGAATGGGATTGGGAAGGCGCAGAAAAGGAACACAAGCAAGCCATTGAGCTCAATCCAAGCAATGCATCCTCTCGCAATATGTACGCTCATTATCTATGGATAATGGGGAGATTTGAGGAATCTCTTGAAGAAAAAAAGCAGGCTAAGGAGCTAAATCGCTGCTCCCGCAATGAGACACAAACAAGGGCGACTATTTTATGGACTGGGCGTCAGTACGACCGCTCAATAGAGGAATACAAGAAATTGCTCGAGATGAGTCCAGATTACTATACAGCGCGCTTCTGGATGGCATTTCCTTATGCATTCAAGGGGATGCATGATGAAGCCATAGCCACCATTGAGAAGGCGATGACAGTTTCAGGAGGAGGGGCTCCTCTTATGTGGACAGCCATAGGATTCATATATTCTGTTACAGGAAAGAAGGATGAGGCAAAAAAAGTACTCAACCAAATGTTAGAACAATCAAAGAAGAGTTATATCGCTCCCTGGATGATAACAGCAGTTTACGCAGGACTTGGCCAGAAAGACAAGGCATTCGAGTGGCTTGAAAAGTCTTTTAAGGAACGAGACCACTGGTTAACTTATCTCAAAACCAGTCCATTGGTCGATAATCTGCGCTCAGATCCAAGATTTCCAAAAATGTTGAAAAGAATGGGATTTATTTAAAACAGAGGGCCTGATTGGGGAGAACGTCCCCCTTTCCTTTGAGATGAAATTATTAAAAAATCGTATTCTTATCTGGAGTGTTCTGCTCCTCATTCTTATTTCAATCTCAAACAAAAATGTCTTTGCAGGAGACGATAAACTCAAGCATTTTGGAATTTCGTCAATATTTGGAGCGGCCAGTGAAACCTATCTCCACTACAAAACTAAACTCGATATATCCCAGAGAATAATATGGGGGGCAGCATTGGGAAGCTTACCTGGGCTGACAAAGGAATTGATAGATAGCACAAAAAAAGGGAATTATTTCAGTGGAAGTGACTTGGCAGTAGATGTTGCAGGTGCCTTTGTGGGCGCTATGGTGGGGAATCTTGTGAATAATATCATTCAAGTTAAAATTGAAAAAACAAACAACAAAAAAGCTTTTGTGATATCTTTATCATTTGAGTTTTAGATATTTCAACTTTTTTTGATTTCTATGAAGAAGTATGGTCGTGAATAATCCTCCAGCCTTCCCTCATCCGCTGAAATATTATCGTAAACAGTCCCTCACGGCTCGATGCTTCTTTTAGTTTTAGCCGCCACCGGCCCAAAACATAAGCAAAGTCGTCAGATAATACCTTAATCTCAATTTCAGTAAAATCCAACTTGCCCATATTTTCCCCAGAATAACTCGTTTTATACCTGAAAAGGAGCACATCCCAGCCGTGAAGTCTTTGGTTTCCGGACTGAAATGTGAGTTCATCTGACTTCCAATAGTATTCCATAAATCCTTCAATATCCTCTTCATTCCATGAAATTTTCTGTTGTTCAAGGACAGCCTGAATCTCATTTTTTGCTTCCTGGGAATCAGGGGCAAAATGGAAACTGATTAAAAGGGGAATAGTCAATAATATTAGTTTTTTCAACGTTCCTCCTTAAAAATAAATACTAATCTATGGTAATGCATATAACCTCTTTTTTGAATTATACGAAAAGAAAATCGTGTTGACTACAGCATTTTGCATGCTATAAGATTTTCGAAGGAAACTTGGGAGGGAAATATGAATATTCATTATTTTTCAAGAAAAGCATCTTTTTTCTTCTTGGCCGTTTTTTTAATCACAGGTTTTTCCCACTGTAAGAAGGAAAGCTATGAAAATCTACCGGTATATCAAAATCCAAATCTTTCCATAGAGCAACGGCTGGATGACTTGATCTCAAAGATGACCCTAAAGGAGAAAGCGTCTCAGCTCGTCAACGATGCGGCAGCCATAGAGCGTCTTGAGGTTCCAAAATACAACTGGTGGAATGAGTGCTTACACGGCGTGGCTCGAGCCGGTTTGGCAACCGTATTTCCACAGGCCATTGGCCTGGCTGCAACATGGGATACTGGGCTCATGTATAGGGTTGCTGTTGCTATCTCTGATGAGGCGAGGGCAAAGCATCATGAATTCATACACCAAGGCAAGAGAGGAATTTATCAGGGACTGACCTTTTGGTCTCCCAATATCAATATATTCCGCGATCCGCGCTGGGGACGCGGGATGGAAACCTACGGAGAAGATCCCTATCTCACAGGAAGAATGGCGGTTGAGTTTGTCAAAGGCCTGCAAGGTGATGATCCACAATATTTAAAAGTTGTGGCCACTCCAAAACACTATGCTGTTCACAGCGGGCCAGAGCCAGATCGCCATACGTTTGATGCACAAGCAGACGAGCGTTCGCTCAGGGAAACATACCTGCCTCATTTTCGGGCCAGTATCGAGGAGGCAAAGGCCTTCTCAGTTATGTGTGCTTATAACAGATATGAAGGCGAGGCGTGTTGCGGAAGCGAAAGGCTTTTAACAAAGATTCTACGGGAAGAATGGAGCTTTGAAGGATATGTAGTTTCTGACTGCGGGGCGATCAGGGATATTTATAAAAACCATAAAGTCGTCGAAACCTCCGCCGAAGCAGCTGCTCTAGGGGTTAAATCCGGGTGTGACTTAAATTGCGGTAGCCAGTATAAGAACCTGCTTGAAGCCGTTGAAAAAGGACTCATCACAGAGGCAGAAATTGATATCTCTGTAAGGAGGCTTTTCCGAGCGAGATTTAAGCTGGGCATGTTTGATCCTCCAGAAATGGTTCCCTATTCAAAAATCCCCTACTCAGTCGTTGACTGTACGGAACATAATGAATTAGCTCTGGATGCGGCAAGAAAATCCATTGTTCTTTTAAAAAACAAAAACTATATTCTTCCGCTTAAAAAGGATATTGGTACAATTGCCGTCATCGGTCCAAATGCAGATGATGTGGAAGTTCTACTCGGTAATTATAATGGAAATCCTTCCGATCCAGTCACCCCGCTTCGTGGGATCAGGGACAAAGTCTCGGAAAACACAAAGGTTGTCTACGCTTTGGGTTGTGAATGGGCTCGAAATCTTTCTTATTTTGAAACCATTCCGTCTTCAGCTTTATACACCATGGATGAAGGAGAGAAACAGAATGGTCTGATGGGGGAATATTTTAACAACCGTGATTTTGAGGGTGAACCTGTGTTTAAGCGCCTCGATGAACAGATTGATTTTAATTGGTGGGACAGCGCACCCAAGGAAGATTTTGACGATGATAATTTCGCTGTGCGCTGGGCAGGAGTCCTCGTGCCACCAGAAACAGGGAACTATGCGCTGGGAGGATGGGGATTTAATGGTTTTCGGATTTTTCTGGAAGACGACCTCATAGTCCAGTTTCATGGCAGGCATCATCCGAGAAAAACTTATAAAATGGTCGAACTCGAAGAGGATCATCCCTACAGGATAAAGGCAGAATTCATCGAAAGCTCTGAGGATGCTCATATTAAGTTGCTGTGGTCGGTTCCAGGCAGAGATTATGAAAAAGAGGCTGTGGAGAAAGCCAGACAGGCTGATGTTGTCATCATGGTTATGGGCCTATCGCCCCGGCTAGAAGGGGAGGAGATGAGAGTGGATGTGGAAGGTTTCAAAGGAGGGGA
>CAZSPM010000117.1:0-6320 GCA_964608785.1 uncultured Eubacteriales bacterium | reverse complement strand
TATTATAAAACAATACGTTACAAGAGGAAACAGCTTTTTTTGTGAATAATCCAGGTTAATTAAGCCCACTTGTTTATTTTTCTTAGGTTCCCCTCCCAATTAGTTGAAAAAATGAATACCTTTTTTAAAATGTCATTCCTGCGGAAGCAGGAATCCAAGCTTGTTCCCGCTGAGAGGAAAGCCAGAAATATGAAAGACTCTTATCCAGATAGGTCTGGATTCCTGCTTCCGCAGGAATGACGAATTGTGATATCTAATCAGGATGTTTTTAATTTTGACCTTAAATTATTCTTATGCTATAAGTTCAATTCATCAACATAGGGCTTAAAGATACGTTCTAAAAAACGAAAAAGGAGGAATCATGAGAAAAAGAAAAGCTAAGTCCATCGTATGGGCGGCAACTCTAATTAGTTCTTTCCTGCTCAGCTGCGCTATATTTCCAGCGGAGAGTCCGATTTCGACAAAAAACCTCAACATTTTCAAATGGCGCCACGTTGGCCCATTCACTTTCTCCGGGCGGATAACTTCTTTTACAGTTCCCCTAGGACAGAGCCAGGCCTACTATGTCGCTACCGCCTCAGGCGGCATCTGGAAAACAGAAGATGGAGGCATTCATTTTAAGCCCATCTTTGATAAATATGGAGTTATGAGCATGGGGGATCTTGCTGTAGCCCCATCGAATCCCAAGATCATCTATGCCGGAACAGGCGAACCTCTACATGCCCGGTCCAGTGCTCATGGAAATGGCATGTGGAAATCTACAGACGAAGGAAAAACCTGGACTCAAATTGGACTGGAACAGAGTTATTTCATTCCAAGAGTCGAAGTCGACCACAAAAATCCTGATGTTGTCTATGTAGCGGCGGAAGGAAAACTCTATGACAACAAGATGGACTGCCAACGCGGACTGTACAAGACAGTTGATGCAGGAAAGACCTGGACGCAAGTCCTCGATTTAAAAGACAGAGGAGTCGGGGATTTTGTCATCGACCCCACAAACTCAGATATTATCATCGCCGCTGCTTATAAGACATTCAGAAGGACATGGACATTCATCGACCGCCAGGAAGGAAACCATCTTTATAAATCCATTGATGGCGGAGAAACCTGGAAAAAGCTGACAAACGGCCTCCCTATGAACATCAAAACTGGATGGAATGGAGTCACAATTTACCCCAAAGATCCGAATATCGTCTATGTACGGATGGACGAGGAAGTGAATCTTGGATTAAGCGAGAGAGGAGGCGCTGCGCTTTTTAGAGAAAGGAGAGTATTCAGAGACGGCTATTATCTGAATAAATTCAAACAGTTCAAGATGCATCGTGATATCGATAAGATAGTGAAGTTTGAACCCGTTACATTTAAAGATGAAAAAGAGCTCGTCAAGAAATTAAATGAACTCATTAAAGATAGTGAATTCCCCAAGAAAATCGGTGTTGATCTAAAAGCACTTAACAAAAAAGCCAGAGATGTCTTCAAGAAAAATGAAAAGATTCTAGAGAGCATCGATGAAATCGAAAAATTACAGAAGAGAAGAGTAGAGAGAGGAAATTTCTTTGAAGAACTCAATAGATCTGTGCTCTTCTTCCTCTTTGCCGAATCTGAAGGAATCGAGATCAAAGACGGAGTTTTTACTGTAATCGACATCGAAAAAGTCCACATACATCCCGACCTCAAATCCCTGGTGAAATTTGACCCAAAAGAGATAAAGGATGAGAAAGAATTGGCCGAGAAAGCCAACGAGCTTGTTAAAGATGAAGCGATGGTTGAGAAACTGGGTATTAACTTGAGGGATCTCCAGAGAGATGCGAGAAAAGCCTATAAGGATAAAAAGGATATCATTGAAAAGATCAATGAAAACCAGAAAAAGGAGAGAGAATACCAGAATATAAAGGGAAGCTATCAAACAATAAATAGGTATATTCTCCAGATTATTTATGGAGATGCCCTGCAAATAATGGAGCCGGTTAGAAAATCAGGAGTCATTTACCGGTCAGAGGACCAGGGAGAATCCTGGACCAGAATGACAGAATACAAACTGACCGGAGGAAGTACGGCCCTCAACCAGATCGAGGCGGGCTATGCCGGAAGAATTTATATGGACCCGAATAATGACAAAATCCTCTACGCCGTAGAAGTCATCGTCAAGGTCTCCAAAGACGGAGGAAAGACATTTAAGAATGCACCATGGTCAGGAACTCACAGATCTCATGTGGACACGCGCAGTATGTGGATTGACCCCTTGAACTCCAATCATATCCTGAACGGGAATGACGGAGGAGTTAGCGAGACCTGGGATGGAGGAAAACACTGGTCACAGAAAGAAACAATTAGCGCCCAGCAATTCTATGACATATCCGTTGATAACGAAATCCCGTACAATGTTATGGGCGGGACTCAAGATAACGGCTGCTGGATTGGACCATCCCGAAATAGAAATTTATTTGGTGTCTATCCTGCGGATTGGACCTATCTCCCTTCAGGTGATGGATATTATGTTCTAAGGGACTGGTGGAATCCCGAATACATCTACTTTGAGAGCCAATTCGGTCGGTCAAACCGGATGAATTTCAAGACGGGCGAAATCATCGGCCTTTCAAAGAGGAACAATACTGAGGAAAGGGCGGCTGGCAAACCTGCGCAGAGATATCAATGGGATTCGCCCATTCATCTATCGCCTCATAATCCGGGAATTGTCTATGTCTGTTCGCAGCATGTTCACATGTCAAGAAGCCGGGGAGACAGAGACACTTTTATCACTATAAGCCCCGATCTATCCAAGAACAATAAAGAGAGGATAGAGCTTTCAAAAGAGACAAACCTTCAGTACGCCACTATCTACACATTTCAGGAATCGCCAGTAGAGCCTGGAGTATATTGGGCAGGAACAGACGATGGGAACCTGCAGCTCAGCACAGATGGGGGGAAAAGCTGGCAGAACATAACAGCGAATTTCTTTGACAAGAAAGGAAAGCCCAAGAAAGATATCAAGGGTGTCAGCATTCCCTACGACCGCTGGGTCACCAAAGTCGAACCATCTTCTCACGATCTAAATACTTGTTATGTGACTTATTCCGGATACAGAACCCATAATGAAGACAATTCTTATATCTATGTCACTCATGATATGGGAAAAACCTGGGAAGATCTAAGTCAAGGGATGATGAATCCTGTCAGAGATATCGAGGAAGATCCAGATAATCCAAATGTTCTGTATTTAGCCACAGATTACGGACTGTTCGTGACGATCGATAAAGGGAAAAGCTGGATCGAGATGAGCTCTTCTGCGCCTGATGTTCTCATAATGGACCTTGATATTCAGAAGAGAGAGCGGGATTTAGCCATCGGGACTTACGGAAGGGGTATCTATATCGCTGATATCTATCCCTTCAAAGAATTCAATGAAGAAACCTTTAAAAAAGATGCTCATCTCTTTGATATTCAAAGAACAATCAAGTGGAATATGCTGGAGAGAAGAGGTCCCCGCTATGGCGAATTTGCCAGAGTAACCAATCCTCCTGCTGGTTCTACAATCTATTATTATCTTAAAGAACCTGTCAAATCTGTGAAGCTGGTGATTAAAGACCTCGAAGGGAAGGAATTGCGAGAATTAAGAGGAAGCAAGGGAAAAGGGATCAATAGAGTCTTCTGGAATCTGAGGAAGAAGGCTGAAACCGTAGCAGGTGCTCAGAGGCAACCCACAAGCGGTGCTCTCATTAATCCCGGGACCTTCAAGGTTTCACTTATGGTTGATGAAAAAGAAGTTGTGGTCAAGAAACTAGTAGTAGTCCAGGATCCCATTTTAAATTAATGGGGTCAGGCTTTCATAACTTGAATAAGTTTTAAGGTTCTAGCAGAGTTGAAAAAAATGTCATTCCCGTTTACGCGGGAATGACAGAAAGTTAAAAGGTCTGATCCCAACTACAGGAATGACAGAAAGTTATTCAAGTTATTCAAGCCTGACCCTGGCGTATATCTCCTTATCCCGAATCACACACCCGCTCACATGTCCTCCGCGCATCAATTCAGTACACCGGGAACATGTAATACAAACCTTTTTAGGATCCATAGCGCCTGTGTTTATTAGTTCTTTCGGAGCATCTGGATAGGCGAAAGAACTTCTTCCAAGTCCGACGAGCGATGCCCCCCCTCTACTGATGACTGCTGCACCGACATAAGGAAAAAAATGGCGTAGCCAGCTATAACCTGTGCCCACAAAGGGAATCTTTGGAAACTCTCTCTGGATTTCGGCTGTTATTTTTATCAGGCGGGCTACCCCTTCGAGGGGATGTTCATCGGGCAGCGCTGCTCCAGGGAGAGGACGGTCAAAAGGTCTTCCAAAATAAGGATTGAGGAAAGGATTTCCTATCGTTATATTGAAAAGAGAGCAGCCCTGTTTTATTAACTGGCGAATAATGGATTGCGGCTCTGCAAGATCGACTCGGAGCGAACCATCATTGGCAACTCCAAAGCCGTATGGATAAGGAATCCCATCAAAGGCACTCAAACGTGCAGCCAAACACATTCTTGGAACTTCTTCGTGGATTTTTCGAATGACTTCCCTAATAAAACGGATTCTGTTCTCGAAACTCTCTCCGTACGAACTGTTCTCTCTCGTATGAGCCGCTATGAGCTCATTGAGGAGATAGCCATGACAAGCCTTGATATCGACTGCGTCAAAACCAGCTTTATATGCCAGTCGGGCAGCTTCTACATATATATCCATCAGAGTGTTTAGATCTTCATCGCTGAAAATATATAAGCTCTCCTCCTCCCTATCTAGATAAGGATTGAAAACTGCAACCTGCGGCCTGGGCTTGCCTTCTGGTCTGCTGTATCGTCCAGAGTGTGTCAACTGAAGCACAAGAAAAATCCTGTGATCATTTCCGAATGCTTGACACCCACACTGCCTAGTCTTCTCAACCAGTTGTTGAAAAGAATCCAGGTTTGGCATGTTAATCATCAACTGGCGGGGATTGGAACGGCCCTCAGAAACAACACTGGTCGCTTCAAACCAGATGAGTCCACTTCCCCCTTCTGCATAGCGGCGATAGCGGCGGAATGTCAGCTCACCCGGGGAGCCATCCTGGTTCGCATCGAATCCCTCCATGGGCTGGACCGCTAACCTGTTGGCAATTTCTATCTCTCCAAAAGAAATAGGATTAAATAAGGGGCTTATTGTGTCGTGGAAGGGAAGATCGATTCCCAACTCTTGAGCTTTTTGAAGAAGCTCGGCTTTTGATTTGAATGCAAATGATTCGTGGCGAGATTTCATTACTTTAATCTATCCAAATTCTATCATAAAAAAGATTAGAAATACTCGAAAAGGTGGGCTTGATAAATCAAGCCCCTACACAGAATGAATCAAACCCCTACAGACTTGACTTAAGTAAACTTCTTAAGGAAAGGATATCTTGTTTTAGACGCGACTCGCAGATTTCAGGCCATTTTTCCCGCTCTGTGATGGCCACTTGACCGGCTCGAATGGCATCTGCAGCTTGATATGCCATCTGGACGAGGCTCACGAATTCCTGAAGTGTCAGGTCAGGAAATTCCGAAAGAAAAAGAGAATCATAAATGGGAAGCAAAAAACTTCCTCCGTGGTCTTCTATTGTAAGATGAACCTCATGAGGAAGCGACGCTATCTGCTCGACTATCTCCCCCAGACTGACAATCCCTTTACCAATTTCTACAGGAAAAGTGACCAACCCCTCTGAGTTTAAAAGAACCGTACCATCTTTAATATGAGTGCTGACTACCCACGGCAAAATCCTTTCTGTTGCTTTTACAGGATCCTCCAACATGGTCAAAAGATTCATGGTATCCAAACAAATCCCTAGATAATCACCAGGCTCGGCATCACACTGTTCAAAAAGTCTAAGCAATTCAAATGTCGTGAACTCAAAATGCGTTTCAATGGCAAGAATAACATTGTGATCTTTAAGCATTGGGCGCTGGGAACGAAGACTTTCTGCCATAGCCTGCAGCAACGTCTCTGTCGCCAGGCTATCAGACTCCCAACGCATCAAGCCTCCTGAACAAGACCTAATAATGCGTGTACCTATCGCTGCTGCATCATTGGCCGCTTTGCGATTAACATCGAAAATATCCTTTTCTTTCCAGGTATCCATATCAAACGGAATGTGTTGTCCCCCGCCCCACTCCAGATAAAGGTTATGCGCAGATGCATACTGAGCCAGGTCTTTCAAGTAAGCGTCATCTATTTCTTGACTCTCCTCAGGACTAAACCCTGAACACTGAACGCCTTACGCACCATTATCCTTTGCCCACTCCAACATCTCTTAGCGCCGAAGTTATTA
>CAZSPM010000116.1:0-6323 GCA_964608785.1 uncultured Eubacteriales bacterium | reverse complement strand
TTGCCATCTAACTACAAATATATGAATAGGTTACATCAAAGTGGGAGGGGGCAAGATGGATAATGGGGTCAGGCTTGAATAACTTGATAAATTCTTTGGGTTCCAGCGGGATTGAAAACAATGTCATTCCCGCTACCTGCGTTCGCAGGTACTGGCCAAGCGGGAATCCAGGCTTGTTCCCGCTGAAGCGGGAAACCAAATATATAGGAGATTCTTATCCAGATAGAACTGGATTCCTGCTTACACAGGAATAACAGAAACTTGTGAAAGCCTGACCCCATAGACTCAAAGTTTTCAAGGTCTGACCCCATAGAAAAATTTAGTTTTTTCGTGTAACCTTTTCTTAAAAGGCAAGTCTTATACTATGAATAGGCTATAAACAAGGAAAATCACCGGTGAATATGCTCGTAGATAACAAAATCATGGAAGATGTAAGGGATGGAAAAGTGGAAAAGCTAGCAGTCCTTTTCGAACGACATCATGTGGCACTTTACAACTTTTTCCTTCGTCTTACAGGAAAGACGAATATCAGCGAGGATTTGGTGCAGGATGTTTTCTTCCGGATATTGAAATATCGTCATACCTACAAGGGACAGAGTAAATTCACAATCTGGATGTATCAAATTGCCCGTAATGCCCATATAGACTATCTAAGAAAACGGAAAGAAGAATTGCCCCTGGAAGATCAATGGGATGAGGCCACAGATCAAGAGCTCTCACCCATTGAAGAACTGGAAAAGGGGCAAGACATAGCTCGGCTACGTGAAGCACTGGCCAAACTCCCGATGAAAAAGAGAGAAATACTCGTTCTGAGCCGCTATCAGAATCTCAAATATAAGGAAATTGCTGAGCTCTTTGGATGTCATATCGGCACGGTGAAAGCTCATGTTCACCGGGCTATTAAGGAATTAGGTAAAATCTACTTTGAACTTTCAGGAGGTATGGCCTCATGAATTGCAAACAAATAGAAGAAAAATTCCCTGATTTTCTGATCGGGGACCAAGACCAAAAATCCAAGGAAGAGATCCAGACGCATCTAGCCTCCTGTGCCTCTTGCAGAGAGGAGCTGGAAAGCCTGAGTGCAATCTGGACAAAACTGGGTGTACTCCCAGAAGAACACCCCAGCAACGGCATGCGGACCCGTTTCTACGACATGCTGGAATCCTATAAACAGGAACTTGATAGAGAAAAACCAATATCCCGGTTGAAAAAATTCTTCGAAGGATGGACAGCCCGCTGGTGGCCAAAACGGCCTGCTTTTCAGTTTTCTTTATCTCTTGTGCTTCTCGCGATTGGACTTTCAGTCGGCTATTTGCTGAATGCCAGCAGCGGTGGAAACGGAGAGATTGCTCAGCTCCGCAAAGACGTCCACAACATGCAACAGATGGTGGCGGTCTCTTTACTGGATCAGAAGTCTCCGAGCGCGCGGCTCAAAGGTGTCAGCTGGAGCTCTCGAGTCGAGCGCCCTGATACAGGAACGCTCGAGAAACTGCTCCGCACCTTGAATAACGACTCGAATGTCAATGTGCGTCTCTCTGTTGTGGATGCCCTTTATCTTTTTTATGGCAAGCCGATAGTGAAGGAAGGGCTTGTCCTTTCTCTTTCCCAACAGACTTCTCCTCTGGTACAGGTGGCAATCATAGACCTCATCATAAACATGCGCGAACGAAAGGCGATCGAATCACTCAAGAATCTAATCCAGACCGAACAACTCGATCCCGAGGTTAAACAACATGCTGAATCAGGAATCCAGAAGCTCAGTTTCTAGGAGGAAACTATGAAAAGAGCATTCTCAATATTGTGTATCTCATGCCTTTTCTTTACAGCTCTCAACCTCCTCGGATCTGATTATAAAGTCGAAGAAAAAGAGGAGATTCGCAAAGCCCTGAAATTTGAAAATCCATCGAAACCCAAAGAAGTTGTGATTGATAATATATTTGGCTCCATAACTGTTGAGGGTTATAACGGCCAAGAAGTCCAACTTCTCGTTTATAAAACGATAAAAGCCCGCAACAAGGAAAAGATCCAGAAAGCAAGGGAAGAGGTTGAGCTTGATATCACCGAGGATGGCAACACAATCGACCTCTATGTTGATGGACCATTCCGGTGTAGCCACAAAGGAAGAAAATGGAAAAGGTGGCGTAATCCTGGATACGTGGTCCATTTCGACTTTGAACTCAAGGTGCCTCACAAAACAAGCCTCTGCCTCAAGACAGTGACCGAGGGAAATATCGAGGTCAAAAACGTCGAGGGAGAGTTTGAGATAAAAAATGTGAACGGCAAAATTAAAATGACAGAAGTCGCAGGAGCAGGGGATGCGCACACTGTCAATGGAGGAGTGAAAGTTCTTTTCACCAAAAATCCCCAGACCGCTTGTTCTTTTCGCACCATAAATGGAGATATTGAAGTCTCTTTTCGGGAAGGCCTTTCCGCCGATTTTCGAATGAAAACCTTCAATGGCGATGCCTACTCTGATTTTCCTGTCGAATACCTTCCCGCAAGACCCGCGGTAAGCAAGCGCCATAAAGGCAAATTTATATATAAAAGTGACCGTTTCATTGGTGTCCGCGTCGAAAAAGGCGGCCCTGAAATAAAAATGGATACAATGAACGGTGATCTTTTAATAGCCAAAAGAAAAAAATGATTGTATAGGAGGATAGAAAATGAAAAAACTATCGAAGTATTTTGTATGTACCATACTTCTGCTTTTTGCAGGAGCTGTTGTCTACACCCAAGAATCAACTGTGGACCGGGCGACCGTGCCTTTTAGTGACCCTTCAAAACCTGGCCTAGTGAAAGTCGATGTTCACAACGGAGGAATCACGATTAAGGGCTATGAAGGAAAAGAGGTCGTTGTCGAGGCAAAACCACGCGGAAAAACGCTCCAAAGTACTGAGACAAAATTAGCTAGAAGACTCGCCGACAGAATTCGCGAAAGATTTCCTCAGAGGGAACGCGAGGCAAAAAAACAAAGATCCACAGAAGGAATGCGCAAGATATCGGCTCCAGGAGGAACAGGACTAGATATCGAGGAAGAGGATAATGTAATGGAAATAGATGTATCCTCTCTCAGACAGACTGTAGACCTCACAATTCAAGTTCCTTATTCAACCTCTCTCGAACTTAATGCTCACAACAACGGAGATATCACAGTAGAAAATGTCAGCGGAGAGATTGAAATTGACCATCACAATGGGTCCTTAAGACTCACTGGTATATCAGGAACCGTTGTCGCGAACACATGGAACGGTGAGATCGTTGTCGGTTTCACAAGTATAGATCCTGAAAAGCCGATGTCTTTCAGCAACTGGAACGGAGACATCGATGTGACATTTCCGGCCAACTTAAAGGCCAACGTCAAGATGAAATCTGATCGTGGAGAGATTTACAGCGACTTCGATATCCAGTTGGATACTGCACCTCAAAAGAAAGAAGTGAAGAAGGAAGGAAAATACCAAATCAGCTTTGAAAAATACATCATTGGATCAATCAACGGTGGAGGACCTGAGTACTATTTCAAAACATACAATGGTGATATCCTCATTCGAAAAGCCAAATAAAAAAATGTGGGCTGGGAAAATTAGCTTGTCTTAAAAACTTCGTGCTTTAACGTGGCCTTTTTGATCCTTTGTTCCTGGGGAAAAACGCCGATTCCAGGAGATTCAGGAACTTCTACTGTCCCCCGGCCTGTGATTTCCACTGGAGGTTCAATCAAATCTTCAGCATAGTATCTCTTGCTTGCAGAAAGGTCATTGGGGAATTTGAAGTTAGGAAGAGCAGCCAGATGAAGATTGTGGGCGCGGCCTATCCCAGATTCCAGCATTCCCCCACACCAAACTGGAAGAGAGTGTTCCTGGCAGAAATCATGAATCTTCCTGGCCTCCACAATTCCTCCCACTCTTCCAACCTTTATATTAACGATGTGGCAGCTTCCCATCTCATATGCTTTACGCGCAGTTTCGGCCGATAGGATGCTCTCGTCCAAACAGAGCGGAGTCGCCATCTCCTTCTGCAACCGGCTGTGATCCCACAGGTCATAGGGGGGGAAAGGCTGCTCAAGCATTAGGAGGTTAAATTCATCAAGCCTCTTCAATACATCTTTATCCTCAAGGCTATAGGCACCATTGGCATCTGCCTGGAGCAGAATATCAGGGAATATCTTCCGGATTTCGTCACAGATGGCGACATCCCAATCTGGCTTTATCTTGATTTTGATTCTCTGGTACCCTTCCTGAAGAAAAGAGCGAATCCTCTCTAAAAGCTCAGGAATAGAATCCTGGATTCCTACGCTGACTCCGGCGGGAATCTCTCTCTTATCCCCTCCATAGATCTTCCAGAGGGGCTGGCCTTCTTTCTGCCCTTGAAGATCCCAGAGGGCAAGCTCAAGCCCTGCCTTGGCCATGGGATGGCCCCGGTATTTACCCGCTTCTTTGTAGAAATCATAAGGACTAGAGATAGAATTTTCCAGAACCAGAGGAACGAGATAATCTTTTAATATGTGCCAGGCAGTGGATGTTGTTTCATAGCTATAGAGCGGGCTCGTACCAGATACCACTTCTCCATACCCAAAAATTCCTTCGGCAGAGACTTTAACGAGGATGAATGTTCGCTCTTCTTCTCTGCCAAGGCTCGTTTCAAAAAAATGGACATAGGGAAGCTTCAAAAGGAAAAGCTCGATCTTCTCAATTTTCATACCCATCTGCTGCCTTTCCATGAGCCGAAGGAGTTCTAGAGTTCAATTTCCTTTTTCTTGGCTAGCCTTTTATACAACGTTATGACTTTATCGGCTTTGGACTCAGCCGAAAATTTTTTGTGAACAACCTCATATCCCGTCTGTCCCAGGTGAGAAGCCAAGCCTCTATCAGCATAAAGTTTAAGGATCGCTCTGGCTAATGCACGAGGATTGCGGGGTGGCACAAGGAGGCCAGTTTTCCTGTGAGTGACTATCTCCGGGATGCCTCCGGTTCGAGTAGCAACCACAGGGAGTCGGCATGCCATGGCATCGAGGATACTGGTCCCTAAGCCTTCAAGATAGGAGGATAGAACGAATTGATCAAGAGAGGATAGGATTTGAGGGATATCCTTTCGGAATCCTAAAAAAAAGACCATATCCTCTACTCCTGACTCTTTCGATTGTTTATCCAACTCCATCCTTAAAGGGCCTTCCCCGACTATAATAACCTTTATCTTGGGTGAAAACTCTTTTAGAATCTTTGTCGCCTCTATCAAATACTTATGTCCTTTATGATCGGCAAGATGAGCGACTATCCCCACCAAATAGTCATCACTGGCAAAGGAGAGTTCATTACGAAGATAATCATTCGATATGACATCTTCGAAGGGAGTAAAATCTATCCCTGAAGGTATAACTTCAATTAAGTCAGGAGAAATTCCTCCATTCACAAGCACATTTTTCACGCCCTCAGAAATGGCAATTATGGCATCCACATTCTGGGTGTACTTGCGCCGAGAGAAGTATTTATTTTTGAGAGGAAAATCAACACGCCGAGTGATCACTCTGATGGGAACTTTAGCTAAAGAAGCAGCTACAGAGCCCAGAGTCACAGAATGGGCATCATGGAAATGGACCAGCCGGCATTTCTCACGTTTCATAGCTCTGGCCAAACGCACGATTGCAAAAACATCAAATTCACTCCCCATTTTTAAGGGGGAAACAGGGAGTCTTGCCTCAGCAGAATTTTGATGAAGAGGAGTTCCAGGTTGGACGACAAATCGAAGAGGATAACCTTTTCGTTTTAACTCTCTAGCAAGATAAAAAGACTGCCTCTGGCCTCCCCTCCATTCCTTTCCAGCATCAATATGGAAAAGGCTCAATCTTCTCTCCTTTTTTCCATATCTCCTTCAACTTAGAATAACGGATAAAAATCGAATAGCCGTTTAGCGCAGAGATAACAAATCCGGCAAAGCCATCTAGAAAGCCTGCTTTAAGAAAATATGATTTTGCAAACCTAAAGAAAGGCAAAAAAACCAAATGATACCACCGGCATTTTTTCCTCTGAACATAGAGTTTTTGAGCGCCGAGGTCTGAAAATTTGTTAATCCGGTCTAAGTGATCGGAAATATTTTGATAAGTGAAGTGGTAAATGGAACCGCTCAGTTTCTGTATTTTCCCATCGATGACCAGCGCTTCATGCACATATTCTCCTTCCCACCGCGCCTTATCTTTATGGAAAAGGCGGATTTTCCAGTCTGGATACCATCCTGAATGATTGATCCACTTTCCCAGGTAAAAAACCCGCCGCGGTATAGAAAAAGCGTGACAAGTCAGACATCGTTAATTCGCGCGCACTCGCTCATTTCGA
>CAZSPM010000115.1:0-6332 GCA_964608785.1 uncultured Eubacteriales bacterium | reverse complement strand
TTTGCAACTGAATCAGCCACAAATTCAAGAAATTCATCCCGATAGGCAATATCTTCTGGTCTCCTCGCTCCAGAGGCAATAAGAAGAAGGGCATCATCGACTGACTCTGCAACCTTTGGGAAAATCCTGACCACTCGCTCAAAATTTTTACTCCTTCTGAAATAACCCACAAGCAGGACTATTTTTTTATCTGCGAGGCCCAATTCTTCTTTTGCTTTTGGGTCAGGCTTAAGATCGCGCACACCATGAGGAACGACCCAAATATTATTTTGATGGCCAGTCCTCCCTATGATCAATTCTCTTTGATATTGCTCGTGAACAATAATGGCATCTGCAATCTCAACCAGAGCGTTCTCAATTATTCGCTCTTCATATCCACATTTTTTAAGGACAGTATGCAGGGTTATGACTACTGGTATTCGGCTCAACTTGAATTTATAGGCAAGAGGAATGACATTCATTCCTCTTTGCTCTCCAAAGAGGCCGTATTCATGTTGGATATGGACCACATCTGGTGCGAATTTCATCATTGCCTTAAAAGCTTTATGAGGCAAATCCTGATCTTTGTAATTAAATACAGGGTAACAGTCAAGTCCTTTTCCTCCGTTATGACAGACGATATACACTCTGTTCTTGAGTCTGCGCAATTCCTCTATTAAATATGAGGAGTAGGTGGCTATTCCACAGTGAATGGGTAAATAGGAAGAAATTATTCCAATCTTCATATTTTTTTTAAAACCATTATCCCAAATAAATAAGACATTTGAGCAGATTAAGTTCTGGAGCAATCAGAGCAGAAAAGTTCTCGTCAATAAGTATGAAAAAAATTCAAGGTTTTGGCAATATATTAAGTGTAGCCAGAGCGAAGTACAGATAAATAATAATAAGAAGAGCCCCTTCTGCTCTTCCTACTTTATGGCCTGTAGAGAAGAAGAGCTGGAGGATAATAGTAGAGAAAATAAAAAATGGAAGAATGAAGGTTTGAACTTGAGCCGATGCTGGAATCGGTTGAATTATAGCGCACGCTCCTAATATGAAAAGACAAGTAAAGATGTTCGTTCCGTAGACATCCCCTAAAGTAATGTCCGTTTTCTTCTTGAGAGCAGACGATATGCCGATAGCTGTCTCGGGAATAGAAGCCCCAATCCCGATTAAAACAAGACCCATCACAAGTTTAGGGACATGAATAATGTCTGAAAGTTTCAGGCCACTTCGTAATACGACTTCAGCACTCACAAGCATAATAAATGTAACTCCAATAAGAATAAGCACTTCTCTCCCTTTTTTCAACTTTATACCGGTCCGGGCCGAAGCCTTTTTTCTCTCTCCCCTCTCTCTTAAAAAAACCGAGTAAAGATAGGGAAAGTACAGAATCATTAGAATGATTCCTTCCCATCTCGATATTCCTCCCGGGATGAGGATGAGAATAACAGCACTAGAAAGAAGCATCCACACGCTGTCCCTTTCTTCGATGACCATCTTTACATGAAAAGGTCTTATAATCGCAGCCAGGCCCAATACCACAAGAAGGGTAAATATATTTGACCCAATCACCGTCCCCAGGGAGACATCAGAAGTATTCTTAATGGCAGCAAGCGCGGAAACCAGAAACTCTGGAAGCGAGGCAAGAACAGAAAGTACCAGGAGAGCAACAGCGATCTCAGATACGCCAAATGCACGAGCAATCCTTTTTACCCGGACTAATACCTGATTTGATGACTGCCAGAGAATGATGAGAAAAAGCAGTAAGAGCAAAGACCAGAGTAACAACTAATTTCCTCCCATTCTTTTCATCGATGCTTAACCTCTAAATTCGTCTTTATTTCTTCATTTCTGTATTTTCAACCAGGCTCTTCTTTTCAATAACCTTTGTGAAAATTTCCTGTATCCTCCTTCGATACCGAAAGACAGGAGAAATACTATTCCAAGAACAATTATTGTTAGAGGCGAATTACTTATTTCATAATAGACAAGAATACCGAAAGAGACAAAGCACCCTGCAATAGATATCCATATAAGGTAAAGTTTCGCACCAGTTTCCTTATGTAATCGCAGATGTGCCAGATTGACAGATGCATAGATACATAGAAAAGAGCCACTCCCCAGTAAAGCAACGCCCTCTAAGTTAAATAAATTTACAAAAAGAATAACCAGGCCTGCCGTAATAAAAAGCCCTTCAGAACCTTTTCCCCAAATCTTTCTCTCAAAAAACCTGGGGAGTTCCCCTTCCTTTGCCATCATGTAACTGACATTCGCACCGCCGTAAAGAGTCGCATTGATAGCTGAAGCAGTCGAGAACAAAGCTGCAATTGCTATAATCTTGAATCCAATCAAACCAAGGAACGGTCTGGCAGCTTCGGCTAGCGCATATTCCTCGGCTTTTACGATATCGGAGACGGGCAGGTTGCCGAGGGCAATTAGGGAAACTGCTACATAAATAATAATTACGATTATAACACTTAAATATAATGATTTTGGAAGGGTCTTTTGAGGTTTTTCCATGTCCTCAGCGGCATTTGTAATCAAGCCAAATCCCTCATATGCAACAAAAACAATCCCGGCTCCAAAGAAGACATTGGATACCTGCGGCCAATGTGAAAAAGACAAAAGAGATGGTTTAATAAAGAAAAAACCAATCGCAGCAAACATCAAAAGGATCCCAACTTTTACAGAAACGATAAATAGTTCCGATTTTCCAACAGCTCTCGCACCGACAAAATTGACAGCTGTAAAAATGAGGATTATGGCTGTTGCAAAAATATTCACCCAGTTGCCTGATATATTTGCTGACATAAATGTTGTTGCATACCCGCCAAATGCTTTAGCATAAAGAGCTAAAACAAATACATAGCCAATCCAGAGAAGAACATTTAATCCGCCACTTAGAATTCCATCCCCGAAGCCCCTAACAAGGAATTCAACAGGCCCACCAGCAGATGGATATTTCGCTCCCAATTTTGCATACGAGTACGTGCATAGAAAAGCCACAATTCCAGCAATAATAAATGAGAGATGCATCGCATTACCTGATATATTGGCAGCGATGCCTAAAATGGAGAAAATGCCCGCACCTACCATCCCGCCTATTCCGATCGAAATGGCTGTCCATAATCCAATGGGATTTTTGATCCCAACATCTGCTCTATTCATTGTCTATTTTATTTCATATTTTCATCATAAAAGACCAAGGAATCATATAGCATGCACTGAAGTCCAAGCGTAGACTCCAATAAGTATATATGCCTTGTTAAGTAATGGATTATCATCATATTATAAGATATTCAGCAATAAAAGACATCAAATTCATCCTCAGAGGGGGCCTTTCTGTCGTCTTATGGAGGCTTTGAGCAATAGATATGGTGTGCGGTCCGCTCGTTATTAGGCGGTCTTGTTTTTTGCCCGCAGCGCCTGGAACTTTGGCGAGATCGTGATGTCCCATGGTACATCATAGAGCCTCACCATCACTCTGAAGAACACCGGCATTAGGTAATCTCTGGCCTGACAGGATTTTTCGAGTTGATCCAATGCTTCCTCCTGCATGTTCAGCCCCAAGTAGATGACGGCTTTCATGTGGGCCGGACAGTATTTCTTTTTGAATGAACGGAAATGCCGCAATCCCGGCTTCAGATAGAGAAGGAGTTTTAGCGGGAGAGGGAGGAATCGTTCTTTTTCGACTCTCTCGAGCTTCTCCAGACACTTCAATGCTTCTTCCTTCCGGCCGGCCAAGGCCTGACCCATTCCCAGATATCCATAGGCCAAGGTCACGCCTGCATCGGCGGCTTTTTGCAAATATTCAATGGCCTTCTCTGGGATAGCCGGCCTTACGAGATAGACCATGCCCAGCCAGAGATAAAACATGGGCTGGTCCGGCTCCATGGCCACGGCTCTGAGCAGTTGCTCGCGGCTCTCTTCCGCCCGGCCCCAAGCCCCCAGGATTACGCCGTAGAAGGCATGGGACATTGAGGATAATGGGTCCAGGTCCATGGTCTTTTTCGCTTCCTCTAACGCTTCCTCCATTCGTCCCAACGTGCCCAGGATTTCCCCAAACGCAGCGTGGGCCCACATGTTCTGGGGATTGAGTTCGATGCTGCGGCGGGCATGGCGTTCAGCAGCCGGAAGGTCCCATTCATAACAGTATGTGATTAAGGCCAGAGAGCAATAAACCTCGCTGAGCGAATCGTCGATCTCCATGGCTTTCTGGAGGCATCTCCCAATGATCAATTCAATTCTTGGTGGAATGTCCTTCCTTATACTGGTGATGGACTGAGCCTCCTCGTGCAGTATGGAATAAAGGACGGCTTGGTCGTAATCTCCTTTAAAGGGACTCTGTCCTGAGAGCATCTCGAAAATAACACATCCTAGGGACCAGATGTCAGTGCAGAGGTCGACTTTTTCGCCTCGAGCTTGCTCGGGAGACATGTAAGCGACCGTGCCCATGATAGTTGCGGTCTTGGTCAGGTCTACACCCCACTCCAGTCTGGCTAATCCAAAATCCATGATCTTGGCTTGGCCTTTTTTGGTCAGCATAATGTTGGCCGGCTTGATGTCGCGGTGGATGATGCCTTTCTGATGAGCTTCCCTCAAGCCCTCAGCGGCCTGAGTCGCGATATTAACAGCTTCCTTTGCGGCCAGGGGACTTTTAGCGATTTTTCCTTTTAAGGTCTGGCCTTCGATATAGGCCATAGCTATGAAGGTCTGGGCTTCAGATTCGTCGACCTCATACACCGTGCAGATGTTCTGATGATCCAAGGCTACAGCTGCTTGAGCTTCCTGGATAAAACGCTCCTTTGCTTCCCCAACCCGCGTTAACTCGGAAGGCAGAAACTTGATTGCCACTGTCCTCTTGAGCTTGATATCTTTGGCCTTGTAAACAACTCCCATCCCCCCTTCCCCGATCTTCTCGAGAATAGTGTAATGAGAGATAGTCTTTCCAATCATCTCAAACTAGGCGATCGAAATTCCCTCTTGAGGCTTGTCTTATTTTTGCTCTTTTCTGCTTAAATTTCCAGAACCGATATGCCGAAGAGAGTATATCAATTGTGAGAAATCCCTGTCAATAGACCGCAATCTTTGTGTTTGACCACAAGCTTTCTCTTTGATATAGGTTGTAAAGGATGTCAGAGGGCAGAAATTGAACAGAAATGTGAGTAAGACACGGCAAGCACAAAAACCAAATTCATTCTATAACTGATAAAGAATATATCTTTGTGTTTCAGAGGAAGACTTGACATTCTGAATCCATAACATGACAGGAAAAAGGAACAAAAGTATAATGTGGATAAATTTTGTTTTCACGGTTTTCTCTTTTCAACGGAACAATCAGGAATGAACATACCACACACAAGAATATATGGTTAATTCTCCGTTTTTCTGAACATTCATATGAAAACAATTGTAGAAAACAATTCAAATGTTTTATGATGGGAAAAATGTATGTAATCGACACCCAAGGCCTGACGAAACATTACGGAAAATCTAGGGGGATAATCGATCTCGATCTTAAAATCGAACCGGGTGAGATATTCGGGTTCATCGGACCGAATGGCGCGGGCAAATCCACCACCATCCGTACACTGCTAGGATTGATCTTTCCCTCATCAGGAAGCGGAAGAATTTTCGGTCTGGATATCGTCAAAGAGACGAAGGAGATCAAAAAACAGATTGGCTTTATGCCTTCGGAAGTCAATTATTATGAAAAAATGGATGTGCATGAACTTCTTAGGTATTCTGCCAACTTTTATGAAACAGAATGCGAATCCAGGATAGTTGAGCTGGCCGACACTTTCGACCTGGATCTCGACAGGAAAATTATCGACCTGTCCAGAGGGAATCAGAAAAAGGTCTCGATCTTACAAAGCCTCATCCATCAACCTCCATTATTGATCCTGGATGAGCCAACCAGCGGTCTTGATCCTCTGATGCAGGCAAAATTCTTCGATATTTTAAGAGAAGAAAACAGCAAGGGCACAACCATATTTTTCTCCTCTCATACCCTGAGCGAAGTCCAGAAAATGTGTCGGAGAGTGGGGATCATAAAGGAAGGAAAGATCATCGCAGTGGAAGATATCGAAAACTTGAGGAAAAAGCAGCTTCGGAAAATCCAATTAGAATTCACCCAGCCAGCAAAGATCGAGGAGATCGATTGCCCTGGTATAATCGATCCACAGACTGATAAAAATAACCTTTTTTTCCTGTTTTCGGGGACCATGAATGATTTTCTCCATGCTCTGGCCGGAAAAGATATCGAAGACTTGATCATCGAAGAACCAACCCTTGAGGAAATCTTCATGCACTACTATTCGGATGAATAAGAGCAAAAAGAGGGAGCCTGA
>CAZSPM010000114.1:0-6344 GCA_964608785.1 uncultured Eubacteriales bacterium | reverse complement strand
AAGGCTTATATGTTTGTTTTTTTATTGATGTTTTTATTCTTTCTGATGCTGAATTGTGCCTCTTCAAAAAAGCAAATTCATCCCCAAAATATTTATTTACATCCGAATGCTGACTTTAGTAAATATAAGAGGCTTGCAATTCTTCTTGACTTCAATCAATTGCCTGAAGAAAGAAGGGAGGGAATTCTTTATTATTTATTAAAGGAAGAATTAGAAAAAAAAGGATATGACATTTTGAGCAGTGCATTTTCTATTGAGAACTTATCTGATCCAAAAACTTTATCTTATATAAAAGACGAACTGGATATATCGGCTATTGTTAAAGTCACAGTGGACAAATACGAATTTGAAAAAAAGAAAATGAGTGCAGAAAAGTTTTTCTCCAGGACTTATAGTAGGGATGGAACAACCAGGCATCCAGATATGTATACAAAAGAAAGTGTTTTTGTATATGTTCTTGATTTTTCCTTAGTACTGGGTATGATCGAAACGGAGCAAGGGAATAAAGTCTGGTCGTGCTCTATTTCTTGCGAAAAAAGGGAAGTGGAGGGAAGTCGACACAAATTCATCAGTCAGATGATAAAAAATTGTTTGAGAACAATTCCTAATGAATAATATTATAAATTCTATACAAAAATATCTTTTGGAGTCTGTGGTCGAATTTTATCCGCTTTATAGCCTTTATAACTAAATAATGTAGCCAAAACATTAACAGCCTTTTATTTTCAGGTGTCGGATGAGCATATCGCATAGTCATTTTTATATCGGCATGACCTAAGATTTTGCTTAAACTCGCCTAATTCCGGCTACTGGTGCTTAAAGGGAAGACGAAGAATCAACCTCGAAATGTCAGGAGAAAAACAGAAGTAACAGGAGTGCCGGAGGAGGGAGTCGAACCCACATGGAACCAAGGTCCCGCTGGATTTTGAGTCCAGTGCGTCTGCCAATTTCGCCACTCCGGCAAATCGGTCTATCTATCTGATTTTAATGATATTGTCTCTTCTCTAAGGTAGCTTCTTGAATCTGCGTCGAAACTATATTGACGTCTTTTTGACGTCCTTGAAACAGGTTTTTAGCAGCTTTTTCAATAGCCGTCCGCTTGTCCTCATCAGTCGGATGAACATATCGCATAGTCATCTGGATCGAAGCATGGCCTAAAATCTTTGAGGCCGTCACGATATCGGTTAATTTCACAAGACGATAAGCGGCCAAATGTCTGAGATCATGAAAGGTAAGGCCATTTTTCCGGCCCGACGGTATCTCGGCACGCTCACAAGCTGAACTGAAGGCTTCGTCAACATTTTTTCGCCTTTCTCCAGTCCAATCGTTCATGAAAACATAATCGCTTTTTCTTTCGATTGAGTCAAGCTCAATGATTAAGTTTGAGTCAATCGGGATGAACCGCTCCCGTTTTGTTTTTGAATTCTCAACAGGGATTCGAATCACTCCGAGCCTGAAATCTATGTCATTCCATTTCATCTTAAGGATTTCTCCACGTCTCATTCCTGTTATTAAGGCGAGCTTCAAAATAGGTTTGAAATGAGGAGCTGCACATTCAATTAGATACCGTAATTTTTTATCTGTGAGATTCATTGCAAGAATCGTTTTTTCTCGATTGTTTGTCTCTTCGAGCTTCTTCACTCTACGGCCTCGGATCGGATTTGAAGTAATGAGCCCATCATATTCAGCAGCGTAGAGAATGGATTTTAAAAGTGAAAGTTCTCGGTTTATCGTTGCCGGAGCCATGCCTTCTTCTTTACGTTCTGTGATATATTTTCGAACAAATCCAGGATTGATTTCCGCAAGCTGGAAGTCCTTGAAGGCACGATTTAGATGCTTCAGTGAGATTTCATTTCATGATGCACTGCGTTTCACTTTCCACTCTTCTGAATCCAGAAGCGTCCTGGCATATTCACTAAATTTATCCCCGGCTGGCCTGGGACTTATAAGCTCTTCAAGTCTGCCTTCCTTGGCTGCGATCCGTAATTTTGAAAGATAGATTTTCGCTTCCTCTTTGGTTCGGCCTGCGTATCGCCTGACACGCCTATAATTCAATGTGATTTCAGTTACATAATAGTCAGGCTCGCCGTCTTTGCCTTTGATGAATTTTAGATTTTTTTCTTTCTTTAGCTTTCTCATGATTCACCTTCCTGCTTAGATTTCAAAGTTCTTGTTTTTTCCAATCGCTTCTTAAATTTTTCTAATTTTGGAATTCTATCACCTCGCCCTTTATAAACAACATTTTCGAAAACCCATACTGCTTTTTCTAAAATTCTAATTTCTTCATCAAGCTGCCCTCTTTTCCGATAGATTATTGCTAATCTGTCATAAGGATGATTTCCTATAAAATTTTCTTTTACATTTTGTTCGTAAAGTTTGATTGCTTCCTCAATCTTTTCTTTTTTTTCCAATTCAATCCCTACAAGATTTCTTTCAGCTTGTTTTTCAAATTTTTTCTCCTCTTTATACGCCTTTTCTCCATATACTTCTCTTTTTATTTTTTCGTATTCATCCTCTTCATCTTTAGTCTTGAATTGAGTAATTTTATCTTCTTTCATCATTTCTTTTACTTTTTTCTCTTCTTCTGTTATCTCTTTTTCCTTTTCCTTTTTGTCTGTCTTTTTAAATATTTTCCAAGTCATTAATCCCGCTTTCTTTCTTTTAGCTGTATAAATCGCTCTAAGTCCTCTCTTTTAATTCTAACCAGTTTTCCAAGTTTATAGGTTTTTAGTTCACCAGACTTCATCCAAGTATAAACAGTTGTTCTCGATACCTTTAAAATTTTCGTGACCTCTTCAATTGTTAAATATTCGTTCATAATCGCCTCTATGTATTATTATATGTTTATATTCGTCTATGTCAAGTAAAATCTTAAAGAAAGAAAGAGGAGAGTCTCAAGTTGCCAAAAAACTAAAAGACTCTCCTCGTCTATATAAAAAAAACAGCTAGACCTTATCAAAGATTTAGAGCTTCTTTAGCCTTGACATTCAAAAATATTCTTTTATCTTCATCCCAGACATGAGTTACCTCTTTTGTTTCTGGATCAACTAAGATCGCTCTGCTGCCGTCCTCTGATTTATACATCAGATAAGACCCCCCGGATTCTCTAAAAACATAATTCTCACCTTTGTAATTAATTTTCTTCTTCATGATTTTTACCTCCAAATATTCATTCAAGATCATCAATCGAAGGCAAGAAAGGATTTACTTCATCCTCCGATTCTAAATTGAGCCTGAGATGATCTGAGATTTTCTCAAGCTCCTCATCACTGGCTTTTTCCAGTTTTTTCTTGACAACAAACATAGCATTTTCAGTTTTGCCAATGTAGAGTTTTCCTCCCTCAACTTTTGCAACTGATAATTGATCAAGATCAATGATTGATTCAAGCCCTGCTTCCTTATCCTCTGCAATTGCGATCTTGTCAAAATTTTGCTGTATGAATGAAATTTTTGCCTCTCTCTCCTCTCCCTCTTCATCTGTGGGGAGGAAAGGATTATCATCAATGATTCCCTGAAATTGTTTTTTAGTCATTTTTTCCCTCACTTGATTTGAATTAAAAAAAGATGCTCTATAATTTGATCAATTTTGCATCTTTTGTTTTCAGGAGAAAATACAAGTAACCACTTGCAATTTGAGCAATCCCCTGATCCTGTAAGGGGACAAATTTTTTCTGGGGTCCCCTGAGATTCTTTTTTTGTTTTAGTCATTTTTCCTCACCTCGATTTGGATTTGAGGAAGATTAATCACTCTGAGTCTCTCTCCACTTGCGTGACCTTCCGGGAGCAGTGTCAATCGAATTCTTTGATTTTCGATGCTCGCCTTTTCAATGATTTTCTTAACTTCTGGGAGATATGAATCAGGGATTCGACTATCAAGACAGACCTTCCAAAGATTTTCAGGAGATATCGCTTCTAAAACAAGAGGAGAAGTAAGCACATTTCTTTGAAAGTTATGCTGATGCACCTGTAGCTCTCTTTTGAATGTGTTTGGATCATACGCACCCATAGCAGAGATTCTTGCTTTAAATCCTTCCCTTCTCCTTTCCCATGCTTGAAATATCATCTGTGCTCTTGCAACTGCTAGCAGTCGAATCCTCTCATCAATAGTTGCCCAGGTTAATCTTCTTTTCTGGACTTCGCTGTCTAATTCTCTAATACTCTGCTCTAAGTCTGAAATTCTTTCCGTCAGTTGCTCTTTTTTGTCCTGAAAGTTTTTATTAATTTTCTCCTTCTCTTTCTCGAACTCTTGAAAAGATATTTTAGAAACCTTGACTTTGCTTCTCTCTCTCTCTAACTCCTCACCTTTCTCTGTCTCCAAAGATTCAAATCCTTTGAACAGCTCTCGATATTCCTCTTTGAGATTTTCAAGGACTTCGATCTTCTCTCTTAATTCCTTGTCAACTGTCTCCAGGCTTTTAAGCTTTGCCTCAATTTCCCTTTCGTTCTCCTCATTCCTTCTATCGGCTTCAGCTTTGATCCTGGCTTCAAGCTCCTCCATTTCCTTGATTATTGGCAGCCGATATCTTTCAGGCAGCCCTTCACTCTTTTTTGTCTTTTCCATTTTTTTCATTCTCCTTTATGATCTCGACTTCTTCAATGATCCCTAGTTCCTTTTTTGCCTCCGAACTCAATTTTTTACTTTCAGGATCGAGATCGCCAGTCGTGATCATCCTTTTTTCCTTGCCTTTTTTTTTAGCAAGATTTGTTGTCAAAAATGCCATTTATTGTGCCTCCAATTTATTTATTTTTTCACAGAAAGATCTCCTGTTTTTAAAACCTTTCTCTCTTCTGGTTTGATATATTTAACATCCTTGAAAAAGGATTTTTTCAACCTGTCTCTGAGATCATCCGGACTTTCCCTTCCTTCATACTCTCCATAAGCATCATGTTGTGAAACATAAAGCCTCCCCCCTTCTCTCTTCGTTGCCATGATTAACGCTCCACAGGCAGCATTACAAACATCATCATGGCCTCCAGGATAGTGCGTGATCAAATCTTTCCCCCCTGCCCTTGTCTTTCTCTCCAGGCCGGCCAGCTGTGCCTTTAATCGCTTATTATCAAGTAGCTCACAAGTCCCATTTGCAATTATCGGCATTGCAGCTAAATAAACCTCACTTGCTGAAAGTTCGCTGTTTTCAACACTTATTCCATTATCCCTGAATTCATCTGTTACCCAACTGCCAGCGTACCTGTCTGATTCAATCCTAGTAACATCATAACTTTTTAAAATCTCTGAGAACTCTTTGGCCACATCCTTTGGCCTGAAAGGTGGCCTGACCTCCTTGATAACATCCAAAACGACATTATCACTCTTTTCTCTGTGCGATATCCCCAGAGTCATTGAATCCTGACGGCCTCCACTCGGATCACAAAAGCCGAAATATTTCACGTCCTTAACCTTTGGCAGTTCAAACCGTCCTGGCACAATGACAGCCTCAATCATCTCAGCCGGCATAAATGCTGAAATGTCTTCCCGCCATTCAGCTAACCATTCAGCCTTAGCAGCCGAATAATCTTCTTTCAAAGCAGAATCAATAACTTTCTTTTCGATAGTCGGATTCATCAATTGAGTCGGAGCTTTCCAAATTAAAGTATCCCCTGGCTTTCCCCAGTTTGCCTTGAACTGCTCCCATAAAACACCCGACCGACTGTAAGGAGTGCTTATCCCTATTAATAAACTTTCTGGAATCGTGGCCAGTGCTGGCCTGACCGCCGCCATAATTTCTTTATCAGGATTTGCCGAATCCTCCGATCTCCAGAAACTTATCTCCTCCAGGATTGCACACAGAATTGTATAACCCCGAAGCGTCCGGAAATTGCACGTCTTAACCGATATCGTTATATGATTTTTCAATACGACCTCTTCCTTCAAATCAGCTTCAACCTGTGCCTTCAAAAGTTTATTGCTGTTCAATATTCCACTGACATAATTCTTTATGATCCTGGCTTGTAATTTGTCGTTCGCAATAATGAAAATGCTTCCTCTTTCTCCATAACTCAGATATTTACTCCAGTCATGAAACAAAGCTAAATAGCAAGCTATCACAGCACTTATAAAAGACTTTCCTGACCGTCTTCCACAGATCGCAAAGACTTCCCGAACCGTTTTCGCCTGGGGAGTTTTTAATCCTGTGCATTTCTTGAAAAGTTTCTTATCCTTTGGATCGTCAATCGAAATTCCAAAGACAGCCGATAAAAATACAAGCCATGATTGCCATGTAGAGATATCCCTGAATAATCCCTTGAAGATTCGCCCTGAATGACAAGCCTGGATTATATCCATATCAAACCCTTATTTAACGCTTAATCTCCTCATAGGATCGCTCTCAGAGCGTATCGCAGTA
>CAZSPM010000113.1:0-6373 GCA_964608785.1 uncultured Eubacteriales bacterium | reverse complement strand
TTGGATCATCTCCCAATTAGTTGATAAAAAGTCTTTCCTGTTCTTTCGTCATTCCTGCAGAAGCAGGAATCCATTCTATTGTAAGATATTTTTTTTCTTCTAGATTCCTGCTTCTGCAGGAATGACGAAAATGTCGAAGATATTTGAGGAACTAAGAATTCTACTGTTGAATTTTCTTAATCGCCCATTCTGCTGCCCTTTTTATCACATTTCTCGGCGATTTCATTTTTTTGGCATTTTCTAGAAAAGAGAGTTGTGATCGATCGCCACATTTGCCTATGGATCTCAGCGCTTCACCTTGGGCAAGGTAGCTGTCATCTTTTTTAAACCGTTCTCTGAAGAATGATACCAATCCAGAGTTATTATAATTCCCGAGCGCTTTCAAAGCAGCTGTTCTGACTTTTGAATTTTTATCTCCACATTTCTCCTTGAACAAATCAACAAGTTCTCGCTGTTTGGTCTTACCTAAAGTTTCGACCGCACTTCTTCTGACTGCCCAGAATTTGTCATTCTGGGCTCTATCGATTAAGCCTTTTACTGCGCGGGAGTCATCCTTAAATTTAGACAACTCTGAAGCAGCCCAGCTCCTTCCTATGGCATCATCGTTTTTAAGCTGATAAAGGAGCTCGTCAAAGCTCTTGTCAAAAGTCCATTCTTTTAATAGATAGTTCCCTTCGTCAAATCTAACCATGAGAGGCTTTTCTTTTACAGGAAATTCAAATACCTGTTCACTCTGTTTTATCCATACCTTTTCTGACGTCCTTTCTTCAGGAGTAATGATTCCAATTATCACCGGAATTTTATAGATCGGAATGCCTTTGGAAGTATCCTGAGCTTGGGCCACTTTCAATTTGAGAGTTTTGCTCGCTTCATCCCAGGCGGAGCTGATATTAAAAACAGGATGTCCCGGCTTGAAAATACATTGTTCGAAAAACCAGTCAAGGTTCTGACCGCTTACATCTTTTATGGCAACCATGAAATCATGGGTGTCAACTGCCTGAAACTCATGTTTATGCAAAAAATGCTTGAAGGTCCTGAAAAAAGGTTTATCTCCCATGGTGAAACGCAACATATGGAGGACAGCAGCACCTTTGGGATATGTGTGGCTGTCAAAATTATCTTGGGCATGGTCATACCGGTTAAACACAATGGGACGCATATATCTCGTGTGGGCTTCTCTTAAATACTGGTTCTTTTTCCCTAATAGGTCGAAAGCACCTTCATCTTCACCTTTGTCATACCGTGTATAGAGATAATCGGAATAAGTGGCAAAGCTCTCGTTTAACCAGGTATGTGACCAGGTGCGCAAGGTGATGAGGTCTCCCCACCACTGGTGAGCGATTTCGTGCGCAATGACTCTTTCAAAGGAAAAATCCTGTTCAGCTCGTCTGTCATGGATGGCCCCTTCTCCCAGAACTGTGGCCGATGTGTTTTCTGCTCCGCCTCCCATCCTGGGCGATATAACCTGGTCATATTTTGCCCATGGGTATTCGTACCCGTAAAGTTTATTGAAAAAGTCAATCATGTATGGCGTTTTCTTGAAAATCCATTTTGCATCTTCCGCATCCTTCTTATACACCCAGTAATTCACGGGAAGCTCACCGAGGGAATCCTGAATAACCTCAAAAGGTCCGATAGCCAGCATAAAGAGATAAGTGGAATGAGGACACTCCTGTGACCAATGGTAGGTTTTGATGCCTTTCTTTTTATCTTCTTTTACATTGACCAGCTTTCCGTTTGAAAGGGCTTTGTAACTATCCTTTACGGTTACAATCAGTTCATTGGTCACCTTATCGTGAGGGAAGTCATAACAGGGGAACCAGTGATGAGCATTATCTGGCCAGGAGACTGTCGATACCATTTTGGGATTTGTGGGCCTTTCGTCGTCAAAAAAGAGGCCATATATGGGATTTTTTGCATGATATTTGACAGTAAATGTCACAGTCTCTTCATAACCGTATGGCTTCGGAAAATAGACGATGAGATGTTTATCCGTTTGTTTGAATCTAAGGGATTGATTTTGAGAGTTTGTAACAGCAGTGGCGATGAGCTCCTCTGCATCCAGCACGCATTCTTTGAAGTTATCTTTTAGAGGAGTTAAGGTTATCTTGTTTTCACCCCAGAAATATTTATTATCCAGATCAAAAGTAAGGACTATCCGGTAATGCTTGGCATCGTAATCCCTGCTCCTTTCATACTTGAGCGGCCTCTTGTAAATATCGATTTTTTGGGCATTGAGGATACACGAAAGCGATAAAAATATTAATAATAGTGTGGCGAATCTTTTCATACTCATGGTAAAACTCCTGGAAAGAGATTATTTCTTTTTCATGACAGCTTCAATCTCATGCACTGTCCGGGGAACTCCCTGGGACAGGTTTTCATATCCGTTTTCTGTAATCACTACCGTATCTTCAAGGCGGACTCCCATTTTTTCATCTGGGTAAGGAAGGTTGATGTCGCAGGCAAATACGAATCCCGGGCGCAATACTTCTTCCGGACCCGCAAAAGTTCCCATGGGATCATGAGTCGCCAGGCCAATAGAATGGTTATACCCCCCGTAACGAATCAGGCCTCTAAATTTCGGATCTTTCGGGTCATAATCATGCTTGAGGAGATATTGTTTTACCTTCTCACCCACATCCTTGAGCGTGATTCCCGGTCGATAGCTATTCAAGCAGGTTTTCCGGATTCCGTATGCCAGGTCATACAGTTTTTTCTGCTTCTGCGAAAACTTCCCATTAGCTGGGAAAGTGGAAGATATATCCGCGTTATAGTAATTGTAATCGGGTCCAGCGTCTAGGATAACAAAATCTCCATTTTCCAGCACTCTATCATGCTTGTGATAATGCCCGTATGCATGGTTAGGACCGGACATTAAAATGACATAAAATGCCAGCTCCTGGGCCTCTTCCTTTTTACAGATATATTCAAATAATGCGGCCAGTCCATTCTCTTTGGTTCCAGGGCCTGTAGATTTCATGACAGCGATATGAGCCTTGACTCCGATTTGGGCGGCTTTCCGCAGGAGTTCAATCTCTGCAGAAGATTTTATTTTTCGGAGATCCCACACCAGGGACGAACAATCTTTTACTGTAACTTGAGGGAATTTTTCCTTCAATTTTTTTACAAATTGGAGTTCGCGGGTAAGCCTTCCATCCCAGATATTCATTGTCATGGTCTTTTGCAAAGTCCGGAATTTTTCATTGGTGTTTTCCCGATCCAATTCCTCGGACCTGAATATCGTATAGAATATGCGGGTCTGCAGGCTCAGCCTGGATAGATAGGAAGATAATCGTTCGATGGGAAGAATCCTTTCAAATCCGGTTACTTTTTTTGGATTGCGAACTAAATCTAAGGATATGCCTTCACCCTGTGCTTCCTTTTCGCTGATTGTGAAAAAGAGGATACTCTCTTTACGCATTCCATCGATTATTAAGATAGAATTTGGGATTTCCACTCCGCTGAAATAAAAGAAATCGCTGTTTTGGTGAAATTGCCTATCGCTTGTGGGTAGAGCTGCGCCAAGGATGATTGCTGCTCCATCGGGAATCTTATCCATCAGTTTGGAGCGCCTTGATGCATATTCCGATTTATTAAAGATGCCGGCGAAAAGTGAAAGCTGCATGAAAAATAGCATCAAGATAACAGCCATGAACCTCAAAACTGTCTTATTCATCACTCACCTCCAATGTCGCTTTTGTTATTAATGATTTCCATTCTTAATATCCAATATCATAATTGAAAGTCGTAATCAATCAAGACCTGTAGAGGTTTGATTCATCAAACCCGCTTCTTTCATAATTGACTCTTCTTTTTTGAAGATTTATTCTTTTAATTGGAGGAGGGCGACTTGAAAGGAAAAATTGTAGGCAATTCTATTCTTTCATTATTTTTAATCCTCGGCATATCTGTCTTCTATGGAAAGCAAAAGGCAGAATGGAAAGGGAAGATTGAAGTAGAAGATGGAGTGACAGTAGTAAAAAATCCAAAGGAACCTATCTATGATGAGAACATCTTTGATCTGGAAGAGGAGTTGAGTATAGCGGGAGAAGAGGGAAAAGACGAGCAGATGTTTCTGAATATAATCTCCGTAGATGTCAGTGAAGATGGCACCATATATGTATTGGATGGAAAGGCAGCAAACATTAAAGTTTTTGATAGCTCCGGAAGGTTTTTAAAGACAATTGGTAGAAGAGGTCAAGGACCAGGAGAGTTCGGAAGACCAGAGAGTTTTTCGATCAGTCCTCGAAATGAGATTGCAGTCAATGATCCTGGGCGGCGATCGATCCAGTTCTTAGACATGAACGGAAATTTTCTCAGGCAGATTCCGGTAAATCAGCCCTTTTTTACTGGACCCAAATTTATTTCCAGCGGTGATATGATAGCAAGCTATGCCATTTTTGGAGAAGACTTTAAGGTTGTTTTGGAAAAATTAGATAATAAACTGAGGCCGATATTAACTTTTGCTAATATTCCTATGCTTAGACCTCCTAAGGTTCATATTTTTTTATATCACTTCGTATATGACCTCAGATGGGATGTTACAAGGAAGGATGAAATTATCTGGGGAGTCCTGACAACGCCAGGATATGAACTATATATCCATAATCAGGATGGAAAGCTCATAAGGAAAATCATAAAAGAATATGATCCTATTGATATCACCAAGACAGAATATGAAAAGATGATGAAAGAATGGTTTGGAAGAATCCCTACTAGCGATCGATTTGAATTCATAATTCCTAAAAATTACCCGCCTTTTCACACCTTTATTGTGGATGATGAAGGCCGGATTTTCGTTAAGAGATTTGAAGGAATTGAAAACACTAAAAGAATTTATTGCGAAGTCTTTGATCCACAGGGAAGATATCTTACTGATATTATTTTTCCTATAAATATGTTGCCTGGGCTGTTCAAAAGGGGAAAGCTCTATACCGTTGAAGAAGACGAGGAAGGATATAGAGTCATAAAGCGATATAAAGTAAAATGGAATCTTTAAATCCAAAGCGCAACTTTTAGGTTCGAAACTCTGTATCTTTTAATAGAGAAGTACCTAGGAGGGAATCGTGTTTAAAAACTACATTAGGATCGCCTGGAGAAATATAAAGAGGCATAAAGGTTATTCTTTCATCAATGTCGCCGGCCTAGCAATAGGAATGGCAGTCTGTATTCTTATCCTTCTTTATGTTCAGTATGAATTGAGTTATGACAAGTTCAATGAATATAAAGACAGGATTTTCCGGATTCAGAGACAATGGCTTGATGCAGACGGTTCCCTGCGCGGAGAATTCAGCTCCTTAGCCCCTTCATTTGTCCCTTTACTTGAAAAAGAATTTCCAGAAATGGAGCATGTAATTCGAATTCTACCAGGGGGAACGACTGTGGTGAACGTCGGCGAGAAAAGATTCGTTGAAGAGCGTTTTTTTCTAGCCGAGGATGATATTTTTGAGGTTTTTACCCTCCCACTTGTTAAAGGAAATTCGAAGACAGCCCTGAATAATCCGAATTCATTGGTTATAACCGAATCGATGGCACAGAAGTACTTCGGAGATGAAGATCCCATGGGAAAACGGATGAAAGTCGACCAGAGAAGTTTTTATGAAGTAACGGGTGTTATGAAGGATATGCCTGAAAATTCCCATGTCCATTTTGATTTTATCGGCTCGTTCATCACGCTCAAAGGCCTGTTCAAGTACCTTCAGACAGATGAAGACTATTTTTTTGGCACGCGGAATTTCACTGACAATGTGACTTACGTATATATGCGATTGGCTGAAAATGTCGATTCTGATCAGGTGGTTCTGCGCATCCCGGAATTCATCGATAGCCACCTGGGAACAAGGACAGATGATTCAGGAATTATCATTCGTTCCAGTCAGAGCAATAATCTTTTTATTCGAAAGGTCACCGATATCCACCTGCAGTCGCACACACCTAAAGAGCTAGAAGTGAATAGTGATATCCGGTACGTCACAATCTTTATGCTGATTGCCATTTTTATTTTAATCATCGCCTGCATAAACTTTATGAATCTCTCAACGGCAAGAGCTGTTCAAAGAGCCAAAGAGGTTGGGCTGCGAAAAGTGGTGGGTGCAAACCGGCGGCTTCTGACGACTCAGTTCATAGGCGAATCTCTGTTGATTTCCCTAGTGGCTCTGGCCCTGGCTCTGGTTTTTGTAGTCGTATTACTGCCTTTTTTTAGCGCTTTTTCAGGTTGTGCCCTGAGCCTAGGATGGCTCTTTAATCCCACAGGGATTCTTATTTTGTTGGGAGTGTTTCTTGTGACTGGCTTGGGGTCAGGGTTTTATCCGGCCATTTATTTATCAGCCTTCCGGCCGGCCACCATCCTACGAGGAGGGCTCACCCGGAG
>CAZSPM010000112.1:0-6423 GCA_964608785.1 uncultured Eubacteriales bacterium | reverse complement strand
TTGCATGAGACGATAGAAGTCTTCTTAATTGCCGATAAAAAACTCTGGAAAAACATTCTCAATACCAGATCTACTTTTGAAACGGCGGCCGGATTTTCCCATTTTTATAAAAAGGAAATTTTTATTTATGCAAATTTCATGCCAAATTGAGTGAAGAGAGGAAGGCGTCTTCTCAAGGCTTCCCTGATTTTTATCGGTGGTCCCACTGTAAAAAATATTTGCAGTTGTAAATATTCTTTGCCTCTTTTATAAGCTCTTGATATCATTAACACATAAATATTTAAAACCTTTGGGGAACATGGCTAAACAAGGGAAGAAAAAGGTCATTGACTTTCACGTCCATATTGGCCTTAAAGAACACTGGCATGAGTGGGTACACGATTACCAGAGAGGGGCGCAATCAGAGTTCTACACTCGATATGAAGAGATGATTGATCCAGAACAGTTTGCATCCTATCTCAGAAGCCATCAAATTGAAAAAGCGGTAATCCTGCCGGATATTAGTCCAATAACAACTGGTATTGTCCCGAATGAATATGTCCTTGAGTTCTGTCGGAATCATGATATTTTTATCCCCTTTTGTACTGTTAATCCCTTTCTTATGTGTAATCCTGCTCAAGAGTTCAAAAAAAACATAATGAATGGGGCGAAAGGATTAAAACTTTATCCCTCTTATAACCACTTCTATCCAAACGAAAGCAAGATGTATCCCCTCTACTCTTTGGCGCAAGAAGAGGGACTTCCCGTACTCATCCACACAGGCTCTTCGATATTCAGAGGATCCAAGATAAAATATGCTGATCCCATATATCTTGATGACGTGGCTTCAGATTTCCCGGATCTCTTCCTCATCATGGCCCATGGCGGAAGAGGCTTTTGGTATGAAAGGGCCTTTTTTCTTTCTCGGCTTCATCCAAATCTCTATCTTGAAGTTTCCGGGCTCCCTCCAGCAAACCTTCTGATTTATTTCCCAGAGATGGAAGATAATATCGATAAATTCATCTATGGTTCTGACTGGCCCGGAATAAAGACAATATCCACTAATATCGAAGCCATAAGAGCACTTCCCTTGGAAGAAGAACCCATCAGAAAGATTCTCTACGAAAATGCGGCTCGTGTTTTGAGATTATGATGGATGTTATAAAGGGTGTTGCTTCGGGAATAAAGAATTCTAAATATACTATAGCATTTACTGGTGCAGGCATTTCATCCGAAAGCGGCATACCCACCTATAGAGGAAACGGAGATCTTTGTAATAAATGATGAGGCCGGAAAGGTCCTCCCTCAAATTGCTCAAGGAATAAAGGATGACTAAAGCAAAAGAGAAGGCCCTACAAAATATCTTCCTCTGGTTTAATGAGATCCAGAAGGAGTTGGTTTCTTTCTGAACGGCTTTCCCCTACGCTCGTTATAAATATCGCCGGTTCGTCTACTACCGGACACTTGGTTTCGCAGATTCCACAGCCAATGCAGAGCTCTGTATCTATGACGGGGGCTACAGGAGTTTTCGTGGTTCCATCAGGAAGCTTGATTTCTGTTTTCACCAGTTTTATAGCCTTGGGAGATGTGGGACAGTGTTCCTCACAGACGATGCAGGGAGTACCCAGAATATAGGGAATACACCGGCTTTTGTTGACCCAAGCCAGCCCGATCTTGATCTTGGTTTTTTCTTCCACAGCGAGTTCTTTTATGGCTCCTGTGGGGCAAACTTGGGAACAGAGAGAACAGTAATACTCACAATAGCCAATCTTTGCCACAAGCATAGGAGTCCAGATTCCTTCTGGGCCGGCCTCTGTGAGAGCAGGCTGGAGAGCATTTGTGGGACAGGCTTTCATGCATTCGCTACATTTAACACATTTTTTTAGAAAAATCTCCTCAGGGAGTGCTCCTGGAGGTCTGATTAATTTCGGAGAGGCTCGTTTCACGGAGGGAGAAAGGCGGAAAAAGGGAACAGCGAGTGCTCCCAAGAGCGAGGTGAAGATAAGCTTTCTCCGGGAGAGGTCGATTCGAGCGATTTCTTCAGGGGTGGATTTTAAAGGAAATCCGACGGCACTTGTGGGACAGATAGAGCTGCACGTATAACAGTAGGCGCATTCAGAGCTTTTCCATTCCTCTTCAGGAAAAGGATTCGCTTGCGTTTCGCAGTGAATGGTGCAGAGTCCGCAATCTATACATTTTTTAGGGTCGATTCTGAGTTTTAAGATATTCCATCTTGAGACAAGACCGAGGAAAGCACCCAAAGGGCAGAGATAGCGACACCAGAATCTTTCTCTAGAGAGGTTGAGAGCGATAGTGCCGATAAAGAGAATTCCTATGAAAAACCCCTGGTGGAAAGTTGAATTGAGCGCCAAGCCTTCGAAGAACTGAGCGATGCTACCTCCCAGCGAAGAGAGGTTTATCCCATAGAGAATCCCGATAAAGGATGAGAAACTATGACTGAAAATTGGGAAGATGCTTACAGCGAAGGAGCGATAGAGCAAAGAAAGCGGGTCTAAAATTCCGGCCAGATCAAGGGAGAATAGTGTGCCGACGAGGATGAATAGCAGAAGATAGTATTTCCAGGCTGTACGGCTATCTTTAAGTATTTTTGGCTTTAAAAGCGTGGATTTTTTAAAGATAAAGGAGAAGAATTGGTGGATTGATCCCAGGGGGCACACCCAGCCGCAGACGACCCGACCCAGGATAAAGGTCAGCACAATTGTCACTGCTGCGAAAGCAAAGTAAGTAAAAAAAGTGCGGGAGGCGATAAAGGTTGCCACAGCGAGAAGAGGATCAAAATGAAAAAAGATTTCTACGCGTCCAATGTAATCCTCTCCAGGAAAGCGTGTTCCGACCAGAAGATAGATAAAAAGGATGAAGAAGGCAGCTTGACTGAGAATCCTGAGGGTTTGGATGAGTCTGTATTTTTTAGACCGTTCTTTTTTCAATGGTTAATTTCTCCAGGTTGGGCTCTCCAAATCCTTTCTGGTGCGCAATTTGAAGATAGGGAAGGTCATCGGGAGTCATATCGAAAAAGCTGGCAGTCGCTGAGTCGACTGCAATATAGTCCACTCCCGCTACTACTGTCTTGTGGAGCTTTGTATCTGAGAGCCGCCCCCCCTGAGGCCCGTTTCTGATGAGGATTCTCCATCCGTCCATGACGGTCAGGCATGGTTTGAAGAAAGCGGCGAGGTCAATCATGGCCTGATCCAGCTTTTGATGGAGCTGATTGCGGTTCCCGCCCAGTGCTCCCAGCCAGTTTTTCACTCCCAAGCTCAACTTGGAAAGGCTGTGGGTTTTGGCAATAGGAAGATTTATGATTTTGTCAGCTTCCAAAAAATCCGAATAGACTTCCCATTCTTTAAGCCATTCTCCTTTGAGCGCTATTTTTTTCAACCGATGGACGCTGGGGAAAAGAACCTTTGCTCCGGCTTCTTTTGCAGCAGCTGCAATTCCAGAGCGGGCATAGGTTCTTCTGGCCTGGTTGCAGGGATTATCCATGACCTTGACTACCTTTGCTCCTGCATTTAAGCAGAGTTCGACAACGGTCTTGACGACCTGAGGATTGGTGCAGGCCGCTTGCTTTGGTGTTCTGTCCCAGCCGATATTCGGCTTAACCATGACTAGGTCTCCTGTGGAGACGAAGCGTTCGATTCCTCCCAGAGAAGAGATAGCTTCTTTTGTGAGCAAAGAGGGGGATTCGCCCTGTATCCATGACAAATCAGGGAAACTTTTCTTTTGCGCAAAAAGAGTAGGCTGGATCTTAAGGAAGAGGCCTCCACCAGCTATATTCTTGATGAAATCTCTTCTTTTCATTCTTATTTTCCTTTCCCTAAGGAATTGATGTATTCTATGATGCCTTCAAATATTCCCTGAGCTACGCGCTGCCGGTATTGAGGAGTCTTGAGCCTTGATTCTTCTGTGGGATTACTGAGATAAGAGACTTCAATCAGAGTAGAGGGCATTCTGCCTCCGATAAGTACCCAAAGAGGTGCACCCCGGACACCCATATCTTTGACTCTGTCATAGTTTTGAGAGAGAGATTTTACAAGGCTTTTATGAATCTTGAGCGCAAATTCTTTTGATTCCTCAATCTTTGCGTTGCTAGCGATCTTTTTGACAATATCCATCATTTCGCTGATGTTCTTGGTGGATGTGGCGTTTTCTTTGGCAGCCGTTTCGAGGACAGAGGGATCTGTACTGAAATTGAGATAGAATGATTGAACGCCGGAGACCTTTCTGTTGCGATCGGCATTGGCGTGGATGGAGATGAATAGGTCTCCCCGTTTCTGGTTGGCGATAACAGGTCTGTTTTCTAGGGGAAGATAGATGTCTGATTCCCGGGTGAGAATAACTTCCAAATCTGTTTTTGATTCCAATAATTTTTTCAGGCGCTGGGATACGTCGAGAACAACATTCTTCTCTTGAAGACCCGCTTTCCCGACACATCCAGGGTGCCTTCCTCCGTGACCCGGATCAATAATAATCCTTTGAACCCCCAGGCCCAACTGACGAATCATGGTGTATCCTGATTTGGTGGGTTGTGGAGGTTGGACAGGCTTTGATGGGGGGGGTTTGGGAGGCGATTCATGAGGATAAATATCTATTACCACGCGGAAAGGGTCGAAAAGATGCCAGACTCTGTAGTGTGATACTTTTTTAAAATCAAGGTCAATGACTACCCGGACAGTAGAAGTTGTTTTTTGAGCAATACGGACTTGGCTGAGATAGTTATGTTTAGCAAGATACGTTTTCCCATGGAGAATTGGATTCAGCCTTGCCTGATAAATATCAACGAAAATCCGATCAGGCTCTCTCAGCTCTTTGGATGTATATTCACGTAGCTGACCGATATCAACAACAACTCGTGTATAGGTGGGATGAGTCCAAGAACGGAGGTTGTAGACTTCTACTCTTTGGTCTTGGACAATTGGAGAAGCGAAAGAAAGAAGAGAGAAGGCGAGGACTGCCCACAACCAGGTTTTCTTTGTATTACTCATTCATGTAACTTATTAATTCTATAGATAATATGTATTATTGTCAATTCGGCTGGAATCCTCAAGCTCCGAATTTTTTAAGTTTCCCAGCATGGGATAACATCAATGGCATTGCATAGATCGCTTGGAACCGCCCCAGGAAGCCCTGGCTACACTCCTTTTCGGATAGACGCGTAACATTATCCGGTTGAGCTGACTTAGAATGCAGGAGGAACGGGTTAGGGTGCCAGGAGTGAGATTTTAAAAGGGAAGGTGTCGAATGGTCAGAGGTAACCACAAGCACTTCAGGCTGAAGAGCAAGAAGCCGAGGTATGTCGTTATCCACTTCTTCAATGGCCTCTTTTTTTGCCTCGAAATTTCCATCTTCTCCAGCCGCATCTGTCTTTTTTACATGAACATAGAAAAAATCAAAGCTACGGTAGTTTTTTTCTAAAGTCTCAAAGAGTCCAAGTAATGATGGTCCTGGATCAAGGATCTCCATTCCAACGAGCCTAGCCAATCCCTTATACATAGGATAATTGGCTATTGCCACGGGTTTCAATCGGTAAAGTTCCTGCATTGTGGGAAGGGCCGGATGTTTGGAGAAGCCTCTTAAAAGAAGGGCATTGGCTTTTGGAGAATCTTTCAAGATGTCTGTTGCTTCATCTAGAAAAGCGTTTACAATCATAGCCGTTTCGGCGGCTTCCTCAGAAAGAGGTTGAGTGGCGGCTCTGGGCTTATGGTCTTTTTGGGGATCTGCATCAGTGAGCGCATCCGATAGGCCTTCCATGCTGAATTTGACAACAAACCGGTGTTCCTTTCCAGGAAATAGGGAGATTTTGATTCCTGTTCTACTCTGAAGGGAACTGTTGAGTTTCTGGCACAACTTTTCATTCTCGCTGGTGGGAATCCTGCCAGCTCTCCGGTCTATAATCAGTCCCTCTTTCAGGGTAGCAAAATTTCCCCTTGCTACTAAATCGTTCTTGCCGACCTCAACTCCTATTCCCAATGCTTCAAGTATTCCTCGTCCCAAGATATGTTTCATAGGATTGTAACCAAAAAGGGCTAGGTGAGCAGGCCCACTCCCGGGAGTGATTCCCATGAAAACCGGATCGGTTACTCCACAGGAACTTTTTGTGGCCAAGTCATCGAGATTCGGTGTTTGTGCCGTTTCGACTTCTGTTCTCCCATGAACAGGAAGTCCGCCCAAGCCATCGATGACCAAGAGAACGATTTTTGAATCGGTGGCAATACTCAATTCAGGAGCCAGTTTTTCCCATTCCATGGTCAAACCAAACTATAAGAAATTATTCAGTTTAAGTCAATTTTCAAGAAAGCATTTCTATTTGCCAGGATAAATTTGTGAGACTATCAAGCTGGCTGATGAGGAATGCCCTCCGCAGGAGAGCTCGGCCAGTGGATTCAAAAACACGCGGCTTTTTCCCCAGCGAGGAAAATGCCGCTCGGT
>CAZSPM010000111.1:0-6429 GCA_964608785.1 uncultured Eubacteriales bacterium | reverse complement strand
CTGAGGGATCTGACTTTAATAATTTGTAGCATTGGGGTCAGGCTTTCATAAGTTTTATAATTGATTATTATTTGAAATTTTATTCTATTCCCTCATAAACTATAAAACTTATGAAAGCCTGACCCCGTTGGAACCCATTTAAAAAGTCAGATCCCTCCATGCCCGCTCAGCCTTCAAACGGTTTTCTCTCCACTTAGCCTCCGCTTAGTATTCCTGGAATTGACGATTTGCTCAATAGATCCTTGGCGTCCGACTTCGTCGGATTCCCTCGAAAAGCGAATTCTGAAGGCTAAATCTTCAAAGGTCGCTTCATCCATTCCCAAATACCCATTGCTAGGAGGGACTTTATTCAAATCATGGAAAAAGGAGAATTGAGAGGGGATTAGGTTGATTTGACTTTTCGAGGTACTCACATTATCATAATTTTCTGCCATGAACCGGAAACTCCATGTCATCTATGTTTCTCCTGAAGTCTCTCCTTTTGCTAAGTCAGGCGAGATGGCTGATGTTGCCTCCTCATTGCCAAAATATCTTTCCTATTTAGGGATGAATGTTTCCGTTGTCATGCCCAAATACAGAAGGTCTGAAATCGAGTCCTTGCCCAAGGAACTGGTCCTTAGAGAGCTTTTGGTGCCTCTCGGAAAGAAGAAAACAAAAGCTCAGGTCTACAAGAGCGAACTGGGAAAGTATGACATATATTTTGTGGATAATCCTCAGTATTTCTGGAGAGAAAATATTTATGGGACCGGAAAAGGAGAATATTTAGATAACGATGAACGGTTTATTTTTTTCAGCAGAGCTGTCTTGGAATTTCTATTAAAAACCAAAATGCCTGTCGACATCCTACACTGTAACAGTTGGCCTACGGCTCTTATTCCTGTTTTCTTAAAGACGCATTACTCAAAGAAAAATCTGCTTAAGAAGATCGCTACAGTTTTTACCCTCCATAATATTACCTATCAGGGAGAATTTCCTCCTGAAACATTGACCCTAACAGGCTTGAACTGGAATTATTTCAATCCCAACCAACTATCGCTCAATGGCCGTTTCAACTTTCTTAAGGCGGGAGTGATTTTTTCAGATGTTCTCAACACTGTTAGCTCTAACTATAAAAAAGAGATAGAGGCGAAGAGACATGGCTTCGATCTAGGAGTAATATTGGAGCGGCGGAAAGATGATTTTTTCAGCATCAGAAATGGTGTTGATTACGAGATATGGAACCCCGAAACAGATCCCTTTATTGTTGCTAATTACAATTCCACTAGTTTTCAAGCAAAAAAGAAATGTAAACTTGATCTCATCAAAGAGTTTGGACTGGCCGTCTCAACAAAGACCCTGCTTTTAGGGACTGTTTCTTATATGACCGCCCATAAGGGCTTCGATATCTTATTCGAAGCGATGGATGAACTGATGAAAATGGACGTAAGCCTTGTTGTTCTCGGCCAGGGAGATGAAAAATATGAGAATAAATTTTTAGATTTCCAGAAGAAATATCCCCGAAAAATTGCAGTAAAAATTGAAATGAGCCCTGCCTTGGCTCATAAAATTGCGGCTGGGGCAGATATCTTTCTAATTCCCTCTTTGTATGAACCTTGTGGGTTGAACCAGTTGTATAGCTTTCGCTATGGAACTGTCCCTATTGTCAGGGCAACCGGAGGCCTTGGAGAAACTGTGAAGCCCTTTAGCTCAAAGACTTTGAGAGGAAATGGGTTTATCTTTAAGGAGTTTTCACCGCATGCATTGCTAAAGGCGATCAAGAAGGCTCTAATCTGCTATAATGAGCCTTCCCTTTGGCAGAAAATCATCGAAGCAGGCTTTCGAGAAAATTATTCTTGGGAGAATGCTGCCAAAAAGTACGGGAGGCTCTATCAGAGAGCCTTGGAAATAAAGAAAGGAAACTAAGTTGGCTGAAGACATTTTAAGCGTTACCGATGAGAATTTCGAGGAGGAAGTGCTGAAAAATGACCTCCCTGTATTGGTTGATTTTTGGGCTGTTTGGTGTGCACCTTGCCGGGCGATTGACCCCACTGTGGAACATTTGTCTCAAAACTACAAGGACAAATTAAAGGTCGTCAAACTTAACGTTGATAAACAAATGAAGACGGCCTCCACTTACGGTGTAAGGAGTATTCCCACTCTGCTCCTCTTTGAGGGAGGAGAGCTGAAAGAGACTATAGTCGGTGCTCTTCCTCAAGCTAAGATTCTAGAGATTTTATCCAAACACTTATGACTCTTACTTATGACGTCATCATCATAGGAGCTGGTCCTGCTGGAATGGCTGCGGCCATTTACACGGGCAGAGCCAGGCTCGAAACCCTCATTCTTGAGAAGGGCATGTCTGGAGGTCAGATCCTTCTGACTGATTTTGTTGAAAATTACCCAGGTTTTCCTGAAGGAGTCGTCCCTTTTGAGTTGATGGACAATTTCAGAAAACACGCTGAGAAATTCGGGGCAAAAATAGAAACAGACGAGGTCCATGAGGTTCGCAACGAGGAAAAACTTTGGCATGTTGTGGGTAATAAAGGAGAGTATCCAGGGCGGGCGGTCATTATCGCTACTGGCTCTTCTTACCGGAGGTTGGGGCTTCCAGAGGAAACAAAGCTAACCGGAAGAGGAGTTTCTTATTGTGGCACTTGTGATGGGGCATTCTTCAAGGATAGGGATGTTTGTGTTATCGGTGGAGGAGATCATGCGCTTACAGAAGCGCTCTTTCTGACTAAATTCTGTAGTTCGGTTAAAATCATCCATCGCAGGGACGAGTTTCGTGGTGAGAAAATAATCCAGGAGAGGATTTTTAAAAACGAGAAAATTGAAGTTTTATGGGATTCTGTCATCGAAGAGATAAAAGGTGAGGACAAGTTAGAATCCATAACCATCAGGAATGTTAAGGATGAGACGACTCGAGAACTCAAGATTGACGGGCTTTTTGTATCTATAGGCATGGATCCCAACAGCAGCTTTGTGAAAGGACTTTTAGATTTGGATGAAATGAAGCAGATCAAGGTTGACCATTCGATGGCCACTTCTCAGCCCGGAATCTTTGCTGCAGGTGATGTGACCAATGCCTGTCCAGAACAAATGGCAACAGCGGTAGGAACAGGAGTGGTTGCTGCTCTGGCTGTGGATGAATATCTCAGTAAAATATAGGGGTCGCATCTCAACATTTGACATATCCGTTAATCAAGGTACCTCTCCTTATATAGAGTTGTTCCCTAAAGTCCAGTCCATCATGGAAAAAAAGAATAATATGTCAAATGTTGAGATGCGACCCCGAGGCTACTTTTTCTTCTCCAATTCCTCGACTCTTTTCTTCAATTTTTTTATGTCCTTCGCAAGATCATAGAGTTGAGGAAGCAGGGCTCTGGATTTCCGCCAGATTTTGATATCCAGATGAGGGCTTCCTGCGACCATAGAACCTGCGGGGATATCCTTTGACACTCCTGATTGAGCGGCAGCGATAACGTTATCTTCAATCCTCACATGGTCGGCAACTCCGACCTGACCCCCCAGAATGACATTTTTCCCTATCTTTGAGCTTCCTGCGATACCTACCTGTGCGGCCAGGATGCTATTTGACCCGATCTCTACATTGTGGGCAATCTGGACAAGATTATCAATTTTTGCTCCCTTTCTGATAACCGTCTCTCCCAGAGTTGCCCGGTCTATGGTTGTATTTGCTCCCACTTCCACGTCGTCCTCAATGATGACTGTTCCTTTTTGGGGAATTTTGATGTGAGAACGATCTTTTGCTTGAATGAAGCCAAAACCGTCAGAGCCGACAACAGCACCGTTATGGATTATGACGCGGTCGCCGATCTGTGTGTCCTCTCTGATTGAAACGTGAGAATGGAAGGTCGATTCTTTTCCGATTTTTACTCTGGGATAGATGGCTGCAAAGGGAAAGATGATTGTATTATCTCCTATTTCCGCTGCGTCTCCGATATAAGCAAAAGCACCGATGGCAACATCTTTTCCTATCTTTGCCGTGGAAGAGACCAGAGCTGTGGAATGGAGTCCAGGCAGGGGATGGTAAGGCTTATAAAATAGATCAACAGCCTTAATAAATGAAAGATGAGGATTTTCTGATTTAAGAACAGGGATTCTTTCGCATTTTTCCTCTGGAGGGATGATTGCTGCCGAGGCTTTGGTTTCTTCTAGAAGAGCTCGAAATTTGGGGTGAGCAAGAAAGACAAGGTCTCCTTCCTTGGCTTTCTCGAGGCTTGAGACACCTCTGATTTCTATCTGTCCATTCCCTTCAAAAGGGCAGTCCAGAAGGCGAGCGAGTTCTGTTACGGTAACAGTAAAAGAGGGAGGAAATTTTTTATGCGGTTTTTTCATGGGTTCGCTCATTTAGGACAGAGGCCAGCTCCGCCCCCCAGAGGAGGATGACAAGGGAAAAAGTCAACCACAGGAGGAAGAAAATGATGGACGTTAGAGTGCCCTGCAAGAGTTTGGCAAGGACAATCCCGATGGCTGAGAAATGCGCCACATAAAAAGCGAAGATCCTTTTGAAAGCTTCGAAGAGAAGGGTGCTGAAAGCGGCTGCGATAACAGCGGCTCGAGTATGGACTTTTACCTCTGGGATAAATTTATACAGAGAAAAAAAGACGAGAAAAGTCAATGTGAAGGGAATAAGATATTGAATAAAGAAATTGTCTACAAGAGAGACGAATTTCGGATTGATATTATTGGCGACAAAGGGACTTTCTTGTATCGTTCGTTGGATGGCTGTCCAGGTGGCTGTGATGAAGAGAGAGATCAGCATGAAAACTCCGATGGTGAACATAATGATGTATTCCATGATACGGTTGTAGAAGAAGGATTTTTGGTAGTTTGCCTTGAAGATGAAATTTATGGAGTAGATCAGGTTAGAAAACAGAAAGCTTCCGGCGATAAAAGACCCAGCAAGCCCGAACCACCCCAGGTTGGTGATATTTTGGGAGAGATACCGGACTTGCTTGATAAAGTAGGGGTCGAGCTGAGCGAAAAATTCTTCAGAGAAGATGTTAAGACTCTGCGTGGCAATTTCAGGATTTCCCAGAATCTTGGTGGTGGCGAAGGCAAAGAGAGCGACGAGAGGTACAGAACAAAGAACGGCGAAATAAGAGATCGTAATAGCGAAGTTTCCACATCTGTCCTCGGTAAATTTTTTTAGGGTGATTTTGACGATTTCAAAAGCAGGAAACTTCATGGGTTTTCAGTTGTTGAAAAGATTTTTTCCTTAGGTGTATTTCCCCCACTGGAGGCCGATTATAAAGATTGCAATAAAAAGAGCGTAGATGACAAGTGTTTCGATTAGGACCAACGTCAAGAAAAGAGGGATACGAATTTGAGGTCCAGAAGCAGGGTTTCTGGAGATGCTTTCGCAGGCACTGCTGATTGCCTTTGCCTGACAAAATGCTCCAGCAGCAGAAGCAAGGGTGATGATGGCTCCTCCGATGATGATCGCCCATTTGTAAACACTTGCTTTGGTGGCAGTTAAAGTCTCTTCTTGAGCTAGAAGAGGGGTGCTTGCCAGTGCGAGAAAAAAGAGTGAAACTCCGATAATCTTGAGATTCTTTCTCATTTCTTCCTCCTTTTTAACTAATGGTCTTCCTCATGGACCACAGCCCCTCCTATGTAGACGCACGCTAGCAGGACGAAAACTCCAGCTTGAATGGCTGCAGTGAGTATGGCGATCACCATAAATGGAAGGGGAAGAAAGAAGGGAATAATGGAAGCCATGACCACGATAAGAAGTTCTTCAGCAAAGATATTTCCGTAGAGTCGCAGGGAGAGTGAGATTGGTCTTGAAAAATGACTGATGATCTCAATAGGGAAAAAAAGTGGCGCTAAAAGGGGGATAGGGCCGGTGAAATGCTTGAGATATCTTAATAGGCCTTGGGATTTGATGCCCTGCCAATGGTAATAGAAAAAAACAACGAGAGCGCAGCCTACAGTCACGTTGAGCTTGCTTGTAGGAGACATCATCCCGGGTACAAGGCCGAGGATGTTACAGGAGAAGATAAAAAGCCCGATAGTTGCAACCAGTGGGAGGTAATTCTTTCCTCGCTCGCCGATGATATCAACCAGGAGGCTCTCAAAAGCCTGGATGATGAGTTCGAGGGTGCTCTGGAGTTTGGATGGGATGGGCTGGAGCTTTCTCGATGAAAGGCCTAAAAAAATGATGAGAACAGTGGCCACAATCAAGCACATAACTACGTAGTCTGGGATGAGATGTTCGGGGTTGTGGACTTCGATCCCAACGAGGGAGAGGAGAAAGGATAGAGGCTTACTGAAGATTTTATTGAAGAGCTCGACTATGAATAGACTGTGTTCTAGTTCTTCCATTTTTTCATCTTTGAAAAAGCCAACACTGCTTCAGCCAAAAAAACAAGAATGAAGGTCGAAAAGCCAACAGCATAAGCTATTATCTTCTCTGAAAAGAAA
>CAZSPM010000110.1:0-6439 GCA_964608785.1 uncultured Eubacteriales bacterium | reverse complement strand
GAGGATGGAATAAAGGCCCTTCACGGTATATCCGGGAATATTCTTGGGCTGGAGGGAGAGGGGGCGGCGGTGGCGCAGACTACACGGCCCCGGACATAAACATCCCCGGCTTTGGGGGCACTGGCTCCAGTAGCAGTGGATACAATGTACCTTCTTATAATACTCCTGGCGTTAATACCTCCAGAATCTCAGAACTTCGCACCAAGGCTTTGAACCCGCAGCTTCGTGGGATACGTAATACCCTCAGAACGGCTTTGGTAAGAAACCGTGTGTCTGATAATCCGTATGCAGAAGCTCTGAGGCAGAAACAACTTTTATCTGGTACTGGAGAGTCTATTTCCAGCGCATCATCCAGTGCCAATAAGACTGCTCTGGGCCAATATGCTCCTGAATACAAGGCGGCTGTCAGCAAGGCCGCCGCTGAATATAAGGGTGCCTTGCAGCGCAACCGTGATGTTTATCAAGGCAATTTGGAGACAGGAAGCATGGCTTATAAAGCCGCAGTTAATGCAAGTATGGCTAGAGCGAAAATGCAACATCAGGCCAAAATGGCAGAACTTCAGGCTAGTTTGAAGTCTCAATATGGCTACACATCATAATAAAAGGAAAAGAAAATGGCTTATTATGACAATCAAGATCTTTATAATGATCCTGCATTACAACAATATCTCGCTGAGATAGAGCAGGACAAAAGAAGAAAGCAGGGGCTGGCGAGTCAGTTCCAGGAAAATCGAACCTTGCAGGATTATGTCGCCAACACGCCCAAAGGGCAAAAACGATTTACAAACATCCCCGGCCAGGGTGCAGATACGTTTCTTATGAAGGAGCAACCTCTTCAGGCTCCAGCCGGGCTTTCAAATGGGATGAAGGAAAATTCTCCCTATGGAGTAGATCCTTATGATGAAACACGCAAAATAGCCGAAGGGTTGCAGGCTGAGGGGAAACCTGTTGACGTGGAAAAGATCTTTCGTGGCGTGAGAGATGAGTTGTCCAGACAGGATGAAGCCATAAGGCAGAAGGCGCAAATGGATGCGGCTTTGACGGCTAAGTTTGGGTATGGGAAGAATAAGCAAGGTGATGTTTTCAATAAAGGAACCGGTGAAATTGCCTATAAAGCCCCTGTGCCTCAAGAGGCGCTTAGCCCAAGAGATCAACTGGACATGCTTAAAGTCAAACAATTCAAAAATGCGATGAACGCACAGGCAGCTCTTGAAGAAGCCTTGGCTGTCTCTCCTGACCTTCAGGCCATTTCAGATGAAGATGGAAATATACAGAATGTGGCTGGCCTTATCAGCGAGAAAGACTATAAGGCTGCCAATGATGCCCTAAAACGCCGTGGCTATAAACTGGTGGGAACCAAGGCGGTGTATAAAGATAATTGGTGGCCGGGAGCCAATGACATGGGTTATCAAGTTTCCGGGATAAGGCGAACGACAGCCGCTAAGGGGAAAACACCGAAAAGCAAGGGTACACGAATTGATAAAGAGTCGTTAGCGTCGCAGCTCCCCCAAAAGCGATTCAGGGAGTTGCAGCAACTTGTTTCTGAGCGTGAAAAGCAGGGAATAACAAATGGGATGCAACAGTTCAACCCAGAACAATATACTGACTTTGGTGATGTTTTTGGGCAGCCGACACCCGACTATGAGAATTACGGCAGTCGGAATATCCCAAGGCTCCTGGATTATTTGAGTTCCGTCAATAGAAAATTAGGGCAATTGCAACAATAACAGGTATGGATTAATGCCGTTTAATTTATTAGATTTTCGCCGTGACAATCCAGAATATGCAGATTGGGCAACTGAAGACCTGGTAGGACAGCTTTATCAGGACAACCCCGAACTGCAACAAATGGGGTTAAGCATAAACGACTTTGCCTTAAATGTTAATGCTGATGAGGACAAGAGACAGCTTGCTCAAAGGCGGGAAGCAGAGAGAATCGCCAATCTTCCAAATCGTGGGATAATCGGTGAAGCCATAGCGACTGTGCCAAGAACAGCAAGAGAGTCTGCCGCAATGGGATTAAAGGCGTCAAGGTTTTTTCTCCCGAAGGCATGGGAACCAACCAAGAAATATATCAGCGAAGTTGAAGCCCCGCTTAAAAGCCCTGATTACCCTTATCGCCCAGGCCGGTTAATGGAGAAAGAGGGCATTGCAAAGAATCTTCTTGGTGGGCTTGAAACTACTGAAAAATCTCTTTTTGGTATGGTTCCAGGTGCATTGGCGGGGGCTGCTTTAGGCGGTGGTATTCCTGGCGTAATAGGTGGCGCTGCTTTTGGTGGTGGTATGATATTCGGAGCGGCAGAGCATTTTGACTTTATGAAAGAAGCCCATGATGTTCTTGACCCGATTTACATTAAAAAATATCAGAAACAGGGTTTGTCTGAAGCAGATGCACGGGAAAAAGCTGTGGCTGAAATCGAAGATATTGCCAGTCCACAGGCTATCAAGTCGGGGCTAATAGAGGCTGGCGGTGAAGGTGCTTCTGATCTATTGGATTTGCTTGTGTTCAGGGGTGTTGGTAAAGCCGCCAAGGGAGTTATTGGCAATAGAATTAAGTCAAAACTTATAAAGCCTCTTGCCAAGTATGCCGCTAACACACTGGGTACTGCCGCAGTCGAAATACCGACGGAAGCATTTCAGGGTTATGAAGAAACCAAAGCAAGAGCACCTATTTATAAAGCTGCTGGACTGAAGCCTCCAAGTCCTAGAGAAGCCGCTATTGAGAGCGCAAAGCAGATGGCTTATTCTGCTCCATTCTTTGGGCTTTTGGGCTTTGGCGCAAGGGGTGGCATAGAAAAACCCATGAAAAGCTCAGCCGACAAGGTGGTAGAGAGCAACTTTGATGACAAGACCGTAGAGGATGAAACTGAAAAGATTGTGGCTCAAGCCAAGGCGCCTGAGATTCCAAAGGGAATGGGCATCCAAATGCCAATGGCTACAAATCTTCTTCCGGCAGGCCAGGGGTTCGAGCTTCGATCTGAATATCAACAACCTCCATTAACGGAAAGAGAACGACAAGCAAGATTACAAAAAAATGCAATCGACCAGGAGCTGGCATGGAATAGATACGCCAGACGCAACCCTGATAAGGCATTAGAAAACCTTATGGCTGGCAGAACCCCGGAGGAATTATCTGCACAGGCTGGCTTGACACTGCCAATTATCAAGCAATTTGCTGAACGTGCGAATAAATCCGAGATAGCAAAAGAGGCGGCCCATGAGGAGGCTATAGCGTCTGACGTTCTTCAATCTATTCAAGAAGCTAAAAAAGAAAGGGCAGGAACCGCTAAGATAAATCGGGTTAGAAAAGCACTCCAGGGCAAAACAAAGAAAGAAACTCAAGAGATCTTAAAACGACTGAGAGTGATTGCCCCGAATTTGTACAGGGGAATTACAGAAAATGTTGATCTGATAACTCCTGCGGAAACATCAGCTCAAGCGCTTGAAAAGGAATTGGGGCAGGCTGAGGCAACTTTACAGTCGGTGAAGGGCAGGGACTTGTTACGCCAAAAATTAATGGCGGAGCAAGAAAAAGAAGCGGTTCCAACAAAAGAAGCTATAACGCCCGATATTTTAACTAAAACCGGGAAACCTTTCAAAAATAAAGGGAGTTTAAACTTTGCCTTAAACAAACAAGGACTATCAGACACCCATGAACCAGTTAAGACCGATAACGGCTGGGTGGGACGGCTAAAGGAGAAGGAAAATGTTGAGACACTTGAAGGACGGCTGGCACGTCCTGAGCGAGAAGGGAAAGAACTTGGGAGGCCCGTACAAGAGCAAGGAGCAGGCGAAGAGGCGATTGGCCCAGGTGGAAATGTTCAAGCACATGAGGGCGAAGGGGGTGCTAAACCAAATGAAGCAGAGGTAGCGGGTGCCGAGAAGGGAAAGCAGCCTTGGGAGATGACGCATCAAGAATACATGTATTCAGTCTTCCCAAAGTTGAAACCAGAAAATATTGGGCCAAGCATCTTTAAGCCAACAAAAGAAACTCACAGATTGGCTGTTCAGAAAGCCCTCAAAGAAGGCAAGCCTGTCCCCAAAGAGGTTCTTGCTGAGTATCCAGATTTGGCCCCTGCCCAACCCATCCCCAAAGCAGAAAAAGCCCCTGAGCGTCCCCCTAAACAAGCATTGAAGGAAAAAACAAAATATCCGTGGGGAATTAACATAAATACATATCCGCCTTCTCTTGCAGGAAATGCCAGAGATGGATATAGAGTTTTTGGTGCCGATAAATACAATACTGAGATAAGGGCAGGTTGGGCAAAGGAAAGAATTGCTGATATAAAAACCGACTTAAAACATCTTCATAAGACGGCTGCAACCGCTCAAATGACTGGTTCCCAATGGGAATTAAGGAATGAAAGGGCATTAAAAACTCAGAAAATTAAGGATTTAAAGCAACAATTAGTTGCTTGGGAAAAAGAAATTGAAGCGCCCGTTGAAACAAAAAAGCCCACCGCCGCTCAAGCAATTCAAAAACAGGCCGAAGCCAAGAAGCAAGAGGCTGCTGGCTATAAAATAGAGCCATACCAAGGCACTCAAGTTGGCTATGGTAAACCTGGCAGGCGGGGTTCGATGGAAAGAACCCGCAAAATAAAAGGCTTTATGGTAACTGAGCCTGACGGCTATCAAAGAATATTTGATACAAAAAAAGAAGCCCAAAAATGGATAAAAGACCAGCGAGGAATAGAAGCCAAGAAGCAAAAAGCTACAGAAAAGATAAAGATTGAGGGGCAAAAGGAAAAAACGGTATCTGCCGACCTAACCAAGAAAGAAGAGGCGTCTCTAAAGCCTAAAGAACAGAAAGCATATCTTTTGGCTGAGATTGATAAGGCTATTGCTGGAGCTGAAAAAGGGCAGCTTTATCCGGCTGGAATCAATGAGGACGATTCAGCCAAGGAAAAAAGTGATAAAGCCGCCATTGCATATAATCTCAATCTTGAAGAATACGGAACCGTCACAATCCACGTTCCCAATGATGGTGATTTTACACTCATCAATCATAAAAAGTCTTTAGGCGATTTTAAAATCAAGGCAAAGAAGTTTCCCTTATCTGCTATCGGTGCTAAAAGAAAACAGGCGGGAACAAAACCCACCCAAAACCGTTTAGCTGAATTTGAGGGGGAATATTACAATAAGTTTGTGCCCAGAAAACAAAAACCGGTCGAGGAAAATCCTAAAGACAATGATGGAAAAATAAAACAATATTATTATCCTGATGGTTGGTTCGTTACCGGAACATACGGAATAAAATTCAGTAAAAAACCTAAGTTCAAGTTTCCGATAGAGACGGAAAACAAGCCGAATTTAAAGAATGTTCTCTCTGATGTAAAAAAAGCCAAGAAAGCTAAAATATATGGCGAAACCTTGACAAGCACTGATGTAGAGCCAAAAGGCATTAATCCACCAAAAGTCCATATTGCATCGGTTGACGGAAAAATCCATCATGTTTTTGATGCCAAATATATTGATGCGATTCTTACTGAGCATCCAGATGCGGATGTTTCAATTATAGATGGCGGCGCAGCATTTTTCAAAAAGGGCAAAGAGATTATTGGCGTCGCCATGGCCATGCGGGTAAACCATCGTGGCAAGCCTGGTACTTTTGAGGCAATGCAAGATATTGTTCAACAAAGATTTAAAGAATTATATCGGAAGGCATTTGAGAAAGCAATATCCGAAGGTGCCGAAGAGAAAACCCAGTATCAAATAGAGGGTACTGAAGAAGCATCCCCTCAAATCATCCAATCTTTTTCCAAGCTAAACACCCGCTTCAAGAACGCTCAAATTGAGGAGGCTTTGCCCGGACTCTCATACAAGATCAAATTGCCGCAAGGCGTGTCTTTTCGATTAGACTTCGGAGATACAATTGAGGCGAGTGAGAAGATCCTGTCTCATTATGGCAAAAAGACACTTGGCAAAACTGAAGTGGTTGCAGGAAGGTTCATTGTCGATAACCGAGGCAGGAGAATCGAATTATCAAAATACGCTACTCAGAACACTTATGACCATGAGATCCAGCATTTTCTTGAAGATATTAAAGCATTTAATCCGATTGAGTTGACCCTGTTAAATAAACACGCCGTTAAAAACGGATTGAAAGCAACGTCTGAAGGCCGGGCAAAGGTGCTTGCTGACGCAATAGGCAGGCGAGACAACCTAAAGGGAATCCAGAAGATTATTGATAAAATCAAAGACTTTCTTGATGCGATTGTGAATCGAGTTGGAATCCAGACTTTCCGAGGCATTCAGAGAGAGTTTGAGGGCGGGAAGGTTTTTGAGAGGGGAATGCAGAAAGAGGCAAACCTAGCTACTCAGCCCGAACAATACAGCATCAAAGATATCACCGAAAAAGCCAAAGATGAAGTTAAATCCACAATCGCCGCCATTAAAGACAAGGCAGGCGTTGAGCGAGAATGGGGCTTTTTATCCCGTG
>CAZSPM010000109.1:0-6449 GCA_964608785.1 uncultured Eubacteriales bacterium | reverse complement strand
GCGCCCCGGGCGCGCGCTGCTTATCGTTTTGGCATTGCTCAGGCTCACTACGAATGGATCGGGGCCATTCCGGCTATGATCCTTTCCGCCATGCTCTTTGTGCCTTATTATTGGAAAGCCGGTGTCTACACGGTGCCTGAATTTTTGGGCAAACGCTACAATATTGCTGTACGTGTTATCGAAGCTCTGCTCTGGGGTTTGTTTCTCGCTTGTGTACTGGGTGTTTTTTTCTGGGCCGCTGGCCTCATGCTCAATGAGTATCTCGGCATCCCGATTGAGCTCAGTCTCATCATCACTGCAGTTATAGTAGGAGTTTATACCATTACTGGCGGCTTGGCTGCAGTGGCCATGACTGATGTTGTGCAGCTTCTTGTGATGTTTATCGGAGGTGTGGCCCTTACTGTTTTAGGCCTGTGGACTGTCGGTGGCTGGTCAGGTTTGACGAGTCAAATACAGCCCGCACATCCTCAACACTTTAAGCTTTTTCTTCCATTGGATAATCCCACCTATCCCTGGCTGGGAATGATTTTTGGATTGGCTTTTGTGCTGTCACCGGCTTGGTGGTGTTGTCATCAGGCCATTATCCAGAGAACTTTAGGTGCACGGAGTGAGTGGGATGCCAAGGCCGGCATGTTGTTTGCCGCTTTTCCAAAAATGTTCATTCCCGTTTTGGTAGTCCTTCCAGGGCTTTTGGCATTGGCTCTCAACCCCCATTTGGTTGGGCCTGAGATGGATAAAGCATTTCCCTGGCTTATTAAGAATCTTTTGCCCCATGGACTAGCGGGATTGGTTTTTGCCGCTTTCATGGCAGCCTTGATCTCCAGTGTGGACTCAACCTTAAATTCAGCCGCCACACTATGGACAAGGGACATATATCAACGCTTTTTTGTAAAAGAGGGTTCAGACCGTCATTATCTAAAAGTCGGCAGGATCTTGACATTCGTCTTTGTCATATGGGCGATTGTTTTTGCTCCTGTTACAAAAAGGTTCCCTGGGATTTACGTTGCTATGCAAACCCTCCTTTCGATTTTTCAAGGCCCTACTTTCGCCATCACTCTCCTTGGCATCTACTGGAAACGGGCAAATCAGTGGGGAGGATTGTTCGGGCTCTTAGGAGGTGTGGGAATCTCGACTTCTCTATTCTTAGCAACGGATTCGAGCTTTCTTTATATCGCGTGGTGGTCATTTATAGGGGCATTGATTATAACTGTCATCGTCAGCTTGTTGACCAAGCCTGAACCAATTGAAAAATTGGAAGGGCTGGTCTATGGCTTGGTCATGAAAGAGAAAGGAATACAGGATATTCTTAAAAAAAGAGCTGAAGGAGATGAGAAGGATGTCTGAATGGCTGGCCGGTTTACCCTTATATTGGGGAAAAGTTATTGCTGTTGCGGGTTACATAGGTATGATTTTCTGGGTCTGGGTTCGCCCCAAAAGTTTTATCTTCCATGAGGCACCCGATAATCGGAGATGGCGGGATCTGCGCATCTGGGCTTCTGTGCTATTGGGAATCCAAATTCTCATCTATTTAAGTTTCTGAAAGATCCAGGAGGGAAGAGTGGTCTCAAACAAGCAAACGGTTGAACCGAGGAAGAAATTCGAGCCTCTGGAAATCATGGGTGTTTTTTGGCTGGTGTTTGGGGTTATCGTTCTTACGTCGACTTTTTTTGTAAAAGCTACACCACAGGTGCCGCTGATTCGCGGAGTCGTGACGAATATTATCGCAGGGCTGCTGTTATTAGCAGCGGGAGTATTTTCTATTCTAAAAGGAAGATCCAATAAGCGCAGAGAAAAGCTTTGAAATTCATGCCATAGAAAGATGTATGTAAAGGCAGAGATATCAAAAGAAGAAGCCAGAAAAACTCTTTCTCAAAGGTCTTCTTTTCTTCCTATTAGGATAAAGCGCATGCCCATCTCTCCAAAAAAGATAGAGCTGATGCACCTGCCTTTTTATTTGATGGTGCTCTTGCTAAACGGAGAGTCAGGGAAGCGAGAAGTAACAATTTCCCTGGATGGGCTTCTTGGCAGCTCGGTATTTTTTGCCAAAAGTGATCTGACTTATACGGTCAACATTGAAAATCCGGTTTGTCCTTTTGTCATATCGCAAACCGAGGCCCAGAGGAAAGCCATAAAATATTACAAATGGCTGCTTTTAGAGCATGGACTCAGAACAAGAACGAAATCAACTGTAGAAAAAGTCACTGGAGTTAAAGCGATTTATTATCCCTTTTGGGTGGGTTATTTCCAGAGAAGTAAGGCCTATGATTTTAAGGCGATCGATGCTGTGACTGGTGAGCTTCAAGGAGTGAAGATGCGGAAAATCCTTCTAAAGGCGCTACGGGAAATGGCTTCCCAATAATTAAAAAAGGCCTGTTCCCTTCTCTCGTTGTTTTTACTTTTCACTAGAGGGATCAGCAAATACCTCATAAACATCATAGAGGGCAGAGATTTCTTGGCCCAAATTTGAATATTCGATCAGGTGCTTCTTGCATCCTCTTCGCGAGCAAATCTGGACTTGACCACCATTTGATAATTCAAAAATAGTCATCGGAGCATTGCATCTGTCACATTGATTTTTAATTAAAAGAGAAGACCCGCAGTGGGGGCAGAAAAATAGAACCAGCTCCTCCATGGGAATTAAGAATTCGGAGATGATATTGTAGCTGCCATAAATCGAGCTTAAATAAAGAGTTCCCCGCTTATCGTGATGTTGAATATTGACTTTAACGCTCGGATAGCCGTCTATCATCTTCTCATCTTCCATAAGACTTTTCTTGCAGTAAGGACATTTAACACTGACTGCCAATTTTTTCATTTTTTTCTCCTTCATTATAAAAAGGGGATAATAAAAAGGGACAGTCCCCTTTTTTTCAGGTGGACTTGATGAATCAAGCCCCTACGAGATTGAAAAAGGGGGACAGTCCCCTTTTTTCTTATTTGGCTTTTTTTATTTATCATTTTAATAATGCGTTTTTGCCAGGACCTTCAATTCTACTGCTTCAACTTTTCGATAGACCCGGTTGAATCCTAAGAGTTTGTCATCCACAGTCAATAAACGTTCTAAAGGAATATTGAAGAGCCTTTCGTTTTCCTTTAAGTAGGGAAAAATGAGTTCCCAATCCTTTTCAATCATCTCTGCAAATTTTCCTCCGTTTAGCTGGTTAGGTTCCACCTTTAAATTTGCATCTCTGATGTAGATAGCTCCTCCAGAGGCAAGGGAGAAGAGATTCCCTCCGGGGTAGGGTGTTTCTAACTCAACTATTTCGCCTTTTTCATTGAATCTGATTCCATTGAGGATAACAAATCCTCCACCCTTAAAGGGATCACCCGCCATAAAGGATTCAGCCAGATAGTCAAGACATGTCCCGTTTATCACTACTCTTGGAGCCCCGACTGCATTGATCAATGGTCTTCCGGCTGCATTTCCAAGAACATAGACCTCTCCTCCTTTAGCCCCATACATAAAGGTCTGCCCGACATCTCCATAGATGACAAGTTTTCCGCTTTTCATGATTTGAGCCACTTGGTCCTGAGCATTTTCGTGCACGAAGATTTCCGCACCATCCAGGCCCGAAGCGAGATAATCTCCCGAACTTCCGTAGACATCTATTCGAACATCTTTCGACTTCTCACCCAGTCCGCATCCACAGAACCTCTGACCTCTCCAGTTATGAGTTATGAAATTTTTCCAGCCCAACTGGTAGGCGTCTACGATAAATCTGGAGATAGAGTCAGTTCCCTCTGAAGGAAATTCTTCACAGTTTATCATCAGAATTTCTTGTTCACTCTTTGGCTTGGACAGCGAATCTTTACTGTTCCAGTCAGTATGGAGAAACAGAGATTCTGTTTTCGTGCGGCCAGGTAATGATATGAACACTTTATTCAAGTATTTCTCAGCATTTGAGAGTGCTTTAGCTCTATCTCTGATTGGAATTCTCCATCTTTGGTCGATGATCTGGGTGAATTCTTCTATCTGTTCAGAAATATCTTTTCCTTCTTTAGACTTTGTGTTTGATATTTGGATGGAAGGATAGTCGTGTTCTCTCCTGGATGAGATTTTCTTTCCGAATTTATCTGTTATATTCAAGTCTTTATCTTTCACGGTAAAGACAAACGCTCCACCATCTGTGTAACTTCCGCCTCTAGCATTCCAGTACATATCAGCATAGGGCTGGAATCTATCATCTTCCTGATGCAAGCTTCTCAGTGTAGCATCTATGGCTTGCTTTTCACTGGCCACAAGACCAATACTCGCACCATTCTCCTGAATCGCAAAAACCTGCGGCCTCAGCATCGATGTATCGGTGATTCCAAGCAACTGGAAACTCTTCTCCTCCACAATCGTTCGGCCGATGATAAAAAACCATGGGCCATCCGGAGAACTGTGAATGTGGGATGCTTGAATGGCCCGGTATATTTTTCGTTTCTCCTCTGGTAGCAGATGAAAATCTCTTTCTGTTGTAGGGGCGATGGCTTCGATGATGTATTCAAGAGGGTATTCGTAGATTCTATTCAGGAGGTCAAAAAGAAGCACAGAGACTTCTGTATCAGTCAGGAACAGAGGATAGATATTCCGCTGACTCAGATATTCTGCTATGGAATAATAGTTGGCAAAATCTCCATTATGAACGAGTGCTTCATTCATTCCCATGAAGGGATGAGCGCCCCCCGGGTGCCAGACTTTTCCTTTCGTGGGGTATCTCTGGTGTCCGATCCAGATATGCGCCTTCAGATTTTCTATCCTGTAGTATTCAATAAGCTGCTCCGCATACCCAACGATCTTCAGGATCATCATGTTCCGGCCGTGCGAAAGGACGAATGCTCTCTGTTCCCCTAAAGAAGCATAGAATTCTTTATTCAATTTAAAAGTGTTTTGATAGATGAATTCATCTTCGGCTTTTCTTCTAGAAAGCGATTCCAAGCCATTTTCAAGGATAAATTTATCAAGTTTTTTGTCTTTAACTTTACAAAAATATCTCCTTACCTCAGGCGGCTCGACCTCTAAGCCGTCACCATTTCGCCAGTCCGCCAGAGCTTCAAGAGGGAAAGAGGTATGGACATCTAAGTTTGAACGCAGGAATTCCTCTTCTAACTGTTTTCTGGCACTTGGGTCCAAATAGGCGATCTGAATCAGATAATCTTCATCGAGAGTCTTTTGGTCGACTCCTAGCTGATTAGCATTGAGCCCAAAAGCCGCAACTCCTCCACCCTTACTGTTTCCTCGGTTATGCATCTGAACGAGAGCCTGCATTATATGTTTTCCTGAGATTTTTTCGTTGCAGGCGAAACCGACTACTCCACATCCCCCCTCCATCTCTTGCTTTTTTGGGTAGTCTGGAGAAGGTATGAGTTTCCTTCTCGATTCAAGCAGTCGAATTATATCTCTATGTTTCATCAGTGTTCCTCAAAAGGTCTGTTCGACCTCTCAATTCTGTTATGTTTTTGAGCCCGAGCTTCAAGAGAATCATTTTTAACTGTTTTTGCCAAGACGTGTAGAGATTGACAATCCTTTGAGTTCCCCAGGAGAGACTGATCAGGTTTTCAAGCTCGGTATCGGTTGTGGCAATACCCCGAGGACAGCCTCTGCCACTCTCACAGTTTCCGCATCTGACGCAGCCCAGCGCCACCAGCTCAGATGTGCCTATTATGGCTCCATCCGCTCCCAAGGCGATTGCCTTGGCTATGTCGTAAGCCGTTCTGATTCCGCCGCTGGCCATGAGTGCGATTTCATCCCTCACACCTTCTTCAAGAAGAAACTTATGAACCTTTGTGATTGCATATTCTATAGGCATGGCAATGTTTTTCTTTGCAATCTCAGGCGCAGCCCCTGTTCCACCGTATCCTCCATCAAGATGGATAATATTTGCTCCAGCATAATAACTTCCCACGGCAACCATATCCACGTCTGAAGGAGTGGAGACTTTAACAGAAATAAGGGTTTCAGGATTTATCGTCTTTACCCAATCGATGTGTTTTTTGTGATCCTCAACTGAATACACGCTGTGGAAAGGGAAGGGGGAAAATAGAGATGTCCAGGGAACAGCTTCCCTCATATTTGCCACTGAAGGTGTATTTTTGTCTCCCAAGAGATGTCCTCCCAGTCCTGGCTTTGCACCTTGCGCATATTTGAATTCAAGGATTCGTGCGCATTTTAATGTCTCTTCTCTCACTCCGAATAATCCGGTTGCAATCTGAGTAATGACATAATCGCTGTAAGCCATGAGCTCATCTGGATAGCCTCCTTCCCCGGTAGAGGTGAAAGTTCGCCATGCCTTTGCAGCGGCAGCCCTAGCCAGCATAGTCGGGAGACTTATGGAGCCAAATGACATACCTGCGCCGTACCAGGGGATAGGGATATCGATTAAAGCGCCTTCCCCACGGCGATTGAGGCTGATACTTGTGCTTATCTTTTCGGACTTGTCCGGGGGTAGAGAACGATCGTTGTTGAT
>CAZSPM010000108.1:0-6452 GCA_964608785.1 uncultured Eubacteriales bacterium | reverse complement strand
AAATATTTGTGGCATTCTCTATGCGTTGAATGATGGCTGCATCCATTAAAAAATTTGTATGTAATGATTTTTTTCATTTTTTGCTGCATATAGTATAGTAATTGTTAAGACGTGAGATAAGGAAAGACCTTCATGACTCATATTGGACGACCACTGGCAGAGGTCTTCGGTCATTTGACAACCGACCAAACCGACAGGGCCGAACGATACCGGTCTCGTCGCCTCTGCCCCTTTAACAACAAAGTACCGAATTGCACAAAGGATAAGGCTAAGAATCCTCTCGGTGTGTGCAGTATATATCACGAGAACGATCTCGTTATTACCTGCCCAATCCGTTTTCGCCAGGACTGGATAATTGCTGATGATGCTGCATCCTTCTTTTTTGACGAAACAGCAAGATGGAGTTCTCTTACCGAAGTCCGTCTGAATGACTCGAATGGCAAGTCTGCCGGAAACATCGATGTGGTTCTCGTCGCCTATGACAATAGAGGTAAGGCACTTGATTTTGGCGCAGTTGAGATTCAGGCCGTCTACATCTCCGGCAATGTCCGTGAACCCTTCGAGTATTACATGAGCGATCCGCGAGACCGGGCCTCAATGGACTGGTCTAAAGAACCAAACTATCCTCGTCCTGATTACCTCTCGTCTTCTCGAAAGAGACTCATCCCACAACTCGTTTACAAGGGTGGGATCCTCCACAGTTGGAAAAAGAAGATTGCAGTGGCATTGAACAAGAGCTTCTTTGCTACTCTGCCCAGTTTGAAACAAGTTTCGAAACGTGATGCAGATATTGCCTGGCTCATCTATGATCTGAAACTGCTTAAGGAAAAAGACCAAGGACCAAGAGGATATTATCTCACGAAGGTGGGTGAAGTCTTTACGAAGTTCGAGTCCGCCCTGCTTTCTATCACCACACCATCCCCCGGGAAAGTAGAAGATTTCATCAAGCTGCTTCAAGAAAAACTCGACGAGCAGCTTGAAACTCCTCCAACGAACAAAACGATCGAAAGGCCATTTTGACATGACTACACATAGACAAATACCATTATTTCCTGAATTATGTGAGGAAATAGAAATACCGAAGCCGGTGAATGTAGCATCCGTCCCACAGCGAAGCCCCTTCCGATATCCTGGTGGGAAGACATGGTTTGTGCCAACATTTAGACAGTGGATGGCGCGTATGAATCCAAAGCCACGTATCCTTGTTGAACCCTTCGCGGGAGGGGGGATAATCAGCCTTACTGCTCTCTTTGAGAACCTGGCTGAAAAAGTAGTCATGGTCGAATTGGATGGTGAAATTGCTGCAGTCTGGGAATCCGTTGTCAATGGTGATGCGGAATGGTTGGCCAATCGAATCCTGACTTTCAACATGACTAAGCAAGCCGTGTTACAGGAACTCAAAAAAGCACCGAACACGAAAAGAGAGAAAGCGTTTCAGACTATTCTGAAGAATAGAACTCTGCATGGAGGAATACTCGCCGAAGGCTCACGATTCATAAAGTACGGAGAGAACGGGAAAGGAATTCGTTCTCGCTGGTATCCGGGGACTCTCGCCAAAAGGCTTGTAAACCTAAATCATGTTGTGAGCAGAATCGATTTCCGATGCGACGATGGATTAAAAGTTATGATGGAGTTTTCCGCTACTCAAGAAGCGGTCTACTTTATAGATCCTCCATACACTGCTGGCGGAAAGAAGGCTGGCAAGCGTCTATACAAACACTATGATCTCGACCATGAAGGCTTGTTTACGGTGTGCGAGTCACTAGAGGGTGACTTCCTAATGACCTATGATCATGCAGAAGAAGTGAAGGAAATGGCACGCAGGCATGGGTTTCAAATGCGCCTGATTCCTATGACGAATACTCATCACGCGACAATGAGGGAATTAGTCATGGGTAGAGATTTGTCATGGATAGACAGATTTCCCGCAGTGTATGAGCCTGAAGCTAAGTATCGGATCAAGAAAAAGAAGGAGAAACGTCCTAACATATATTAGACTGCCGATATGCATGAACAAATGTGGCGTTTAGCACAGTCTATTGCGATATCCAGTTCGAGCGAAGTACCGAGTAAATGATTGTATTCATTCACTTTCACCGAACCATCATCTTTTTGCAAAATAGATTCTACGGCGATTCATACGACCTAACCTGATATTACTAATACAATCTGAAAAAATCCACATCTTTCTTGAGAATAAGCAGGAAGATCAAACCTAATCAACCTGTGCTATGGACTTTTATCTATTTTTTTAATAATAATAGATTAGATTGTTGCAATTGCTGTAATTATTTTGTCAGTCACAAGGATGTTTGATTTGGTAAAAGGTTTCACTATCTACTATTTACAATATTTTTATTAAATGCAATATAGCTCGATATGCAGCCATAAATTCCTTATTTTCACAGGAAATTCAGCCATATAATATATGTTAGGCCCTTAAATTAGGAATATGAAATCAGAGATATACATTTCAGGCCGCGAGGAGTGGCACTCTTGGCTAATAGAGAACCATGCCAAAGCGGAAGAAGTATGGCTTGTCTATTACAAAAGACACACTGACAAGCCTACTATCACCTACATTGACTCGGTGGAAGAAGCGTTGTGTTTTGGCTGGATTGATGGACTTAAGAAAAGTATCGATGATGAAAAGTACGCATATAGATTTACACCTCGGAAGGCAGGCAGCAAATGGTCACCACTAAACATAAAATTGGCCAAGAAAATGATAGAAGAAGGCAAAATGACAGAAGCAGGGCTTGCGGCATTCAATCAAAGAGTGAGTTACAACGAAGAAATATTGAAGGCTAGGGACGCAAAAGAAATCCCTCTAACGCCAGAGATAGAAAATAGTCTAAAGACAAATAAGAAGGCATGGAATAATTTCAACAATTTAGCACCCAGCTACCGCAAACAGTATGTCGGGTGGCTGCGAAGTGCGAAGAAACCAGAAACAAGGGAGAAGCGGTTAAAAGAAGCAATAAGGCTTCTTACGAGGAACGAGAAACTGGGGATGAAATAGTTGAATTCATGGCATAACAACAGCTTCCAGTTGACCGCCAAAAGCGCCGCTCCTATCGTCGCTCTGCTTTTAACGGCAACTGAAGCTGAGCGTTAGGCAATGAAACAATTATGCGACAAAAGTAGAGAAGAATGGCGGAGATGATTGTTATAGAACCACGCTTATAAAATGAGATTTGGCTTGTCTTTTATAAGAAAGCAACCGGCCAATTGATCATTCCATATAACGCCGCAGTCGAAGAAGCATTATGTTTTGGAAGGGGGCTGGAATTTTAATAAAACCTTGATCTGTCGAGCATTGCGGAGGAGGCTAAATTCCACTTCATCATTCCATTTGAATTGAGCCAAATAAATTCTCAGTTCATTGATGTCTGAAAAACTTTTCCCATCGACTGAAAGAACAACATCCCCTTTTTCAAAACCTGCGTTTTTGGCGACTCCATCAATAGGCTTTGTTTCGATCACCAAATTTTGAAGCCCATCGAATTTCTTGAACCTCAGCCCGACAGAGGGAAAAGCCGGCAGTTTTTCTTCAGGAATACCCCAAATATAATCTGCGAGACTGCGGGAGACCTTGACGCTTTCCCGATCTTCGGGCACGACAACACATATCACTGTCTTATAAGGAAGAGAGCTTCGCTCATATGCTCTGCGATTTATTCCTAAATTATAGAGGAGATGACCAGAACCAGCCATAACGACCATCTTTCCCTTTTCTTTCCTATTAGCTTCAAGAGCATAGAAAGCCATGCCCTCATCCCACGCTGACTGCGCTCTGTAAAGTCCCTCAAAGGCCATCTCCAAGCCTTTCCCCTTCATCTGATGAGGCATTTCAGTCGATTCAAAAATCGCCCTGATGAGGGAGCGGTGTTCTTGATGAGAAAGGTTGGGCTGGGGTACCATTTTCTTCTCTTCCTCAGAAATAGAATCCCAGCCTTTAAACCTTATTTCTCTGATAATCGTTCTAGGCACATTCAGTGCATATAAAGGAATTTTATTTTCCTTGGTAAACCTAAATATATTTTCATAAAAGCCGAAATTGTAATTCCAATTGACATACCACTGAGATTCTCGAATAAACTCATCCCTCAATAGGATACCCACGCTCCATTTGTTCAAAACTTCCTGAAGGCTCACAGGGTGCATCTCCAAACCGATAGATAATTCCCGATCCTGTTCATATAAGGCCTGGATAATCGTTAACTGGATCTCATGCATGGGGAGACTGTTGTGCGTTTCTCCAATGTAGACAAAATGACTATCTCTCATCTCCTTAATCATCTTCGAAAAAGCAATCGTCCTCCCTTCTCGTAAGGAATAAATTTTACCTGCGGATATATCTATAATTTCATCTTTTAGCCTTTCGTTCCCGATTTTCAGGCGCAGGATTTTATCTTCCTCCTCTTGACCCATGAGAAGAGAGGATATAAAAATCAAAATTGAAATCGCCATGATTTTTCTGGTGTTCATCGCATCTCTCACTTTCAGTTTTTTAGTTATGATATATACGAATTTTCGCCGATGTCAAATTGTTTCAAAAAAAAATGGGGAAGGTTCTATTTTTCAAAAAAATAAATCTATCTTGCCAGGAGTGATTTTATGTGATTATAGAAAAATACAAGAGATCCCTTTGATCAGTTCCATTACTCTTCATCAGGTTTAACCCGGCCTTCTCTGACTGCTTCATTGACAATTTTCTTTTGGAGTTGACCTGGGACCTCCTCATAATGGGAAAATTCCATGAGATAGGAGCCCCTTCCCCCTGTGATCGAGGTGAGAGTCGGTTCAAAATCCAACATTTCTGCCATGGGAACTTGTGCTTTTATTATGCGCAGGCCCCCCTTCTGCTCCATACCTTGGACCTTTCCTCTTCGGCCGTTGAGATTTCCCATAATATCTCCCATATACGCTTCGGGTGTGTAAACTTCTACATTCATGATTGGCTCAAGAATTGTCGGCTTTGCCTCTTTCATTCCTTTTTTAAAGGCCATCGAGGCTGCAATTTTAAAAGCGATATCAGAAGAGTCGACTTCATGGAAGGAGCCGTCATAGAGGGTAGCCTTAAAATCAACGGCTGGATATCCAGCAACCACACCTTTTTTCTTGGCTTCCTGGATACCTTTTTCAATCGAAGGAATAAAATTCCTGGGAATGGCGCCTCCGAATATTTTATCCTCAAATTCAAAATCTTTTCCTCTTAAAAGAGGCTCCATTTTTATCTTGACATCTCCATACTGGCCGCGTCCTCCTGTCTGCTTTTTGTATTTGCCCTGAACATCAGATTTGCCTTTAATGGTCTCCTTGTACGGAATTTTTGGGGGTTTGAGCAAGACATTGACATCATATCTTTTTTTTAACCGATCGGTAATGATCTCAACATGTAACTGGCCATTTCCGGAAATGATCAATTCGTTTGTTTCTGGGTCTCTCTCAATCCTTGCTGTAGGATCTTCTTCTGTGATGCGATGAATAGCTTGAGAAATTCTATCTTCATCCGCACGGGTTTTTGGCTCAATGGCGAATGAAATAGAAGGCTCAGGGAAATGAATCCTAGGAAATTCTACAGAAGCGCCTTTAGCACAAAGTGTATCGCCAGTAAAGGTCGTCTTCAACTTTGCTGTGGCTACAATATCTCCAATCTTAGCCTCGCCTGCTGGAATTTGTTCCTTACCTTGAAGGAAAAACAGCCCTCCGAGTTTTTCGTCCACTTCTTTGGTAGAGTTCGATACGGTTGAATCTGGCTTTAGTCCCCCTGAATATATTCTCATTAAGGAAATTCTTCCCGTATAAGGATCAGAAATAGTCTTAAAAACTAGAGCAGAGAAAGGCTCACTCTTAGCTGTCTTTATGGTTCCCTCCTCCCCTTTTATTTTGCCTTTTATCTCCCCTCTTTCTAGAGGTGATGGCAAAAAACTCACAACTCTATCAAGAATAGATTGGGTTCCAATGTTCATCAGTGCAGAAGAAACGAAAATGGGAAACAATTGTCTGCCATTGACACTCATTTTAAATCCTTCGATGAGTTCCTCGGTGGACAACTCTCCTTTTTCAAAATATTTCTCCATCAACTGCTCGTCATTTTCAGCGACCATTTCCGTCAACTCTTCAATCTTTTTATCTGCCTCTTCCTTTAACTCTGGAGGGATTTCTGTCTCTTTAAATTTCCCACTTTCATCTTTTTCGAAAATATAGGCTTTTTTATTGATTAAATCCACGACTCCGGAGAAATCCTTCTCTTTGCCTATTGGAATTTGGATAGGGATAGCTTGACGACCAAAAAATTGATGGATAGATTCCAAAGTCCGAATGAAATCTGAATTTTCTCGATCCAATTTATTGATGATAATTATTCGCGGCAGCTCGAGTTCTTCAAGCATTTCCCATACTTTCTCTGTCCCAACTTCAACCCCAGATGTTCCATCCACTACAAC
>CAZSPM010000107.1:0-6488 GCA_964608785.1 uncultured Eubacteriales bacterium | reverse complement strand
CAACAGGCTCTATATTTGCAGGAAGATACCAGATAATTGAAGAACTGGGTAAAGGTAGCATGGGCAAAGTCTATAGAGCACTAGATAAGAAGCTGAATGAAGAAGTAGCGCTGAAACTCGTAAAACATGAGATTGCCTCGGATAAGAAGACATTAGAGCGTTTCAGCAATGAGCTGAAAATCGCTCGAAAAATTGTCCACAAGAATGTTGGCCGCATGTATGAGCTGATGGAGGAGAAAGGGACTCACTTTATCACCATGGAATATGTGCCTGGCGAGGATTTGAAGAGCTTCATAAGAAGGTCGAGGCAGCTAAATATAGGCACAGCTATTGTGATAGCCAGGCAGGTTTGCGATGGATTGGCGGAAGCTCACAGGCTGGGAGTTGTTCACCGTGATTTAAAGCCCAACAACATCATGATAGATAAAGAGGGGAATGCCCGGATCATGGACTTTGGGATCGCCCGTTCACTGAAAGAAAAGGGAATCACAGGTGCGGGTGTAATGATAGGAACACCTGAGTACATGTCGCCGGAACAGGTAGAGGGTAAGGAAACAGACCAGCGTTCGGATATTTATTCACTGGGAGTGATCCTCTATGAGATGGTGACAGGGCAAGTGCCTTTTGAAGGAGACACTCCTTTCACGATTGGCGTAAAACACAAGAGTGAGATTCCTAAAGACCCGAAGGAGTTGAATGCTCAGATTCCTGAGGATTTGAACCGAATGATTCTGAGATGTATGGAGAAAGATAAGGAAGCTAGATATCAGAGTGCCGGTGAATTGCGATCTGAGCTGGAGGCGATAGAGAAAGGCATCCCCACCACAGAGAGGATTATTCCTAAGGGAAAACCAATCACCTCAAAGGAGATAACGGTAAAGCTTGGCTTAAAGAAGTTATTCATCCCTGCATTAGTTTTTATTGCTCTTTTGATCGTTATCGGCTACTTTCTCTTCCGCAGCGGCCCTAAGCTTGTAGATATCAAAATTGGTCGCACTCAGCAGATTACTCATGCACCTGGCTTAGAAATTGATTCTGCTATCTCTCCCGACGGTAAAATGATAGCCTACGCAGCGGGTCCAGAGGGCCAGATGCACCTCTACATTCGACAAATAGCAGGTGGGCGTACCATAGCTCTCACTGAGTCCTTTCCAGGTAATCATCGTTGGCCGCAATGGTCGCCGGATGGCACACGTATTGCTTTCCAATCGGAAGAGGCTTTATATGTAGTCCCGGCTCTGGGAGGCATCCCGAAACGACTGGTTGAGCCATCTCCAGAAGAAAGTGCTCGGACTCCTTCTTGGTCTCCAGATGGAAAGCAAATTGCGTATGTGCAGGGTAGAAATATCTACGTCCATTCAGTTGATGAAGGCAAGCCCAGAAAAATAGCCGAAGCGTTTGAACCTCATTCTTTGAGCTGGCCACCTGATGGATCAAAGATTGCCTACGTATCAGGAAATCCGAATTTCCTATTTGGCAGACCATACATCGGTAACATCGCACCCTGTTCAATCTGGGGTGTTTCAATTGAGAAAGGATCTCCAGTCCAATTAACGGATACCCGATACGTAAACGTAAACCCAGTCTGGACTCCTGATGGCAGAAATATTCTATTTGTTACGAACCAGGGCGGAAGCCGGGATGTTTACCAATTGCCTCTTAAGGCATCTGCTGTGCCTGCAGGTTCTCCCGTTCGACTGACGACCGGCTTGAATGCGTTGACAATAAGCCTTTCTGCCGATGGAAAAAAACTAGCCTACTCGGTATTCACTTATAGTTCGAACATCTGGTCGATCAAAATTCCAGCAGAGAGAGCAATCTCTATCTCTGAAGCAATTCCCGTCACAACAGGGAACCAGGCGATAGAGGGCATTGGTGTTTCTCCTGACGGTAAATGGTTAGCTTTTGACTCAAACCGTAGTGGAAATCAGGATATCTACAAGATGCCTGTGGGTGGTGGAGAATTTGAGAAGCTTACAACTCACCCCAGCGACGACTTTATTCCATCCTGGTCGCCTGACGGGAAGGAGATTGTTTTCTATTCGTTCAGGAAAGGAAACCGGGATATCCACCTGATGACAGCGGATGGAGGATCCATCCAACAGCTGACAGGTGACCCTGCCCAGGAACGATATCCGGATTGGTCGCCAGACGGAAAACAGCTTGTATTTATGTCAGACAAAACAGGACGCGTCGAGCTCTTCGTATTTTCAAGATTAAAAGAAGATGCTGATTGGGGAGTGCCGAAGCAGTTAACGTTAGATGGAGGAGTGTACCCAAGGTGGTCTCCTGATGGGAGTCTTATTGCGTATAGATCAGATTCAGGCCTATGTGTAATTTCACCGGATGGTGGCGATCCACGGGTTCTTGTAAGCAGCCATGATCCTGCTACCATTCCAGTTCCTGGATTCCAAGAATGGTCTGAAGACGGTCGGGTAGTTTATTGTAAGGCACGTGATGCGGATGGGCATTCAAGTTTCTGGTCCGTACCGGCTTTAGGGGGGAAGCCGAAACTTCTGGTTCGTTTTGATAATCCCTCCCGAAAATCCATTAGGCCAGAGTTTGACACAGATGGATTTCGATTCTTCTTTACGCTCACTGAGAACAAGAGCGACATATGGGTAATGGATTTGATAATTGAGGAGAAATGAACACCAAAAATTCCTCGATCTCTGGAAAGACGCTGATACTGGTATTGCTGAGATCGAGGATGCGAAGAAGAGGCTGGCTGGGCTGAAGGGCCAGTAATAAAAGATATGAAAACATTATTTCCTGACACAGATTTAAAAACCGAACAATTCCATATTGAGCTGATACGCAAAGCCCCTTTCTATCGCCGCGTACAGTTGGTGAGTTCTTTAATTAAGACTACAAGACTGTTAACATGGCAAGGAATCTGTGAACGCCATCCTGACGAGACATTTGAATTCCGCATAGAGCGCTTGATTTATCTTTTGTACGAGGATGAATCTTTAGCTCGAAAAATAAAGAGTTGTATAAAAGAGAAAAATTCAACAAGATGAAACCTCCTGATATTATTGAAGCTACACTTAAAGTTGTCAAGATTTTTGAAAAACTCAATATCGGGTATTATATAGGCGGTTCTCTTGCAAGTTCTGCTTATGGTATTGCGCGCGCAACTCTAGATGTAGATATAATTGCAGATATAAAATTAGGCCAAGCATCTGCTATCGAAGACTCTTTAAAAGAGAAATTTTATGTCGATATCGATATGATCCGCAACGCAATTGAGAAACAGTCTTCTTTCAATCTTATCCATCTTGATACCATGTTTAAAATAGATGTGTTCATCCTCAAAGACGAGCCATTTAGCGTGGAGGCTTATTCACGACGCCTGCAAAAAGTTGTTTCAGAAGACAGCTCTGAACAACTTTACTTCTCTACACCAGAAGATACTATTTTAAGCAAACTTGCGTGGCTAAAATCTGGGAAAGAAGCTTCAGAGACACAATGGAAGGATATTTTGGGAGTTTTGAAGGTACAGGGAAATCAGCTTGATATGAGATACATCAAACTTTGGGCAGGAAAACTAGGCGTTTTAGAGCTATTGATGAAAGCCTTTCATGATTCAGGAGTGATGTGACTGTGAAATGCCCTAAATGTAATTCAGAAAATCCCGAAGATACCGTTTACTGCGGTAAGTGTGGGACAAAATTCGATTCATCCGAGGAAGTCTCTGTCTCTCACACAAAGACTCTTGAAACACCCAAAGAAGAATTAACAACAGGCTCTATATTTGCAGGAAGATACCAGATAATTGAAGAACTGGGTAAAGGAGGAATGGGCAAAGTCTATAGAGCACTAGATAAGAAGCTAAATGAAGAGGTGGCGCTGAAACTCGTAAAGCATGAGATAGCTTCGGATAAGAAGACATTAGAGCGTTTCAGCAATGAGCTGAAAATCGCTCGCAAAATTGTCCACAAGAATATTGGCCGTATGTATGAACTCATGGAGGAGAAGGGGATGCACTTCATCACCATGGAATATGTGCCCGGCGAGGATTTGAAGAGCTTCATAAGAAGGTCGAGGCAGTTAAATGTGGGCACAGCTATTGTGATAGTCAGGCAGGTTTGTGAGGGCCTGGCAGAAGCGCACAGGCTGGGAGTTGTTCACCGTGATTTAAAGCCCAACAACATCATGATAGATAAAGAGGGGAATGCCCGGATCATGGACTTTGGGATCGCCCGTTCACTGAAAGAAAAGGGAATCACAGGTGCGGGTGTAATGATAGGAACACCTGAGTACATGTCGCCGGAACAGGTAGAGGGTAAGGAAACAGACCAGCGTTCGGATATTTATTCACTGGGAGTGATCCTCTATGAGATGGTGACAGGGCAAGTGCCTTTTGAAGGAGACACTCCTTTCACGATTGGCGTAAAACACAAGAGTGAGATTCCTAAAGACCCGAAGGAGTTGAATGCTCAGATTCCTGAGGATTTGAACCGAATGATTCTGAGATGTATGGAGAAAGATAAGGAAGCTAGATATCAGAGTGCCGGTGAATTGCGATCTGAGCTGGAGGCGATAGAGAAAGGCATCCCCACCACAAAGAGAGTGCTTCCAAAGAGAAAGCCCATCACTTCAAGGGAAATAACGGTTTCATTTAGCATGAAGAAGCTTTTCATTCCGGCCTTAGTTATTGTTGTTCTTGTAGTTGCGGTGATCGCTATCTGGCAGCCTTGGTCGCAGAAAGAAGCAACCGCTATACCATCAGATAAACCTTACCTTGCCATCATGTATTTTAAGAACAACACCGGAGATAAGGGCTTGGGCCACTGGAGAACCATGCTTTCTAATCTGTTGATTGCAGACCTCACTCAATCGAGACATATCAGGATTTTAAGTGAAGACAAGCTATTCAATATCCTCAACCAGCTGGATCAACTGGATGTCGAAACTTATTCCTCTGACGTTTTAAAGCATGTGGCAGCTCTAGCAGGGGTCAATCACATACTGCAGGGAGCCTATGCAAAGGCCGGTGATGAATTCAGAATCAATGTGACGCTTCAAGATGCAAGCACAGGAGAACTCTTAGGGTCAGAGTTGGTGGCTGGAAAAGGTGAAGAGAGTATTTTTGCCATGGTGGACGAGCTGACAAGAAGAATCAAGGCGAATTTTAAGCTGTCTGAAAAAGAGATAACCGGCGATATCGATAGAAATGTGGGGGCTATAACGACGAGCTCTCCTGAGGCTTTAAGATATTACAGCGAAGGAAGAAAATATCACAGTAGTGGAGATTATCGTAAAAGCCTACAGCTTATGGAAAGAGCAGTCTCTATTGACCCAGAATTTGCTTTGGCTTACAGATCTATGGCAATGAGCTACAACAATCTCTATCTTTTATCTGAGAGGCAGAAATACATGCAGAAGGCTTTAGAATTGACAAATCGCCTATCGGATATTGAACGGTATAGAATCCAGGGGGACTTCTACATAGGCTCAGAGAAAACATATGATAAGGCCATCGAGGCGTATACCAGATTATTGAAGCTTTATCCAGAAGATTTAGTCGGAAATAACAATTTTGGGATTCTTTATTCTTTTTTAGAAGATTGGGATAAGGCCATAGAACGGTATGAGATTCCTATTAAGAATAGAGATGAATCGACTATGCCTTACACAAACATAGCAGAAGCATACAGGGCAAAAGGATTGTATGACAGGGCGCAGAAAGTCCTCGAGGATTACATCCATAATATTTCAGACAGTGATACGATCCATCGTGAATTAGCCTTAAATTATCTCTGTCAAGGGAAATTGGATCTGGCTATGGCTGAAAATAATAAAGCTTTTTACCTTGATCCGGCCGATTATCAAAATATCGTGCAAAAGGGACACATTTACCTGGTTAAAGATGATTTCGTGAAGGCAGAAGAGGAATACGAAAAGCTTCAGAAGGCAGGAGAGCCGGCAGCTCTCGGGTTTCGTCTAGCCTATTTATCAGGGATGTATCTTTCACAGGGAAGATTTGAAAAATCAAAGAGCCTACTTGGACAGGGCATAAGGCTGGCAAAAATGGTGGGCCAGAGTTTCTGGGAAGGTCTTCTTCGTACAAGCTTAGCCGTTGTGCATTTAAAATCAGGAAATCCAGAGGAAGCCTTGGACGAATGCGAAAAGGCGTTAAACATTTTTATTGAAGGGGAAAATGCGGCTTTCCAGAGAAGAGCCATGAATATTAAAGGACTTGCTTTTCTTGTGATGAAATCACTGGAGGAAGCTCAAAAGACAGCAGATGAGCTTAAAAAGTTAATCGAAAAAGGAATGAATAAGAAAGAGATAAGACACTATTTCCATCTGATGGGGATTATAGAGCAAGAAAGAGAGAATTTTTCCAAAGCTATTGAATATCTTGAAGAAGCCTCATCTCTGTTGCCTCATCAGCGTGACCCACTGTTTGATACGCAGGCGGCTTTCATCGATTCACCGGCCTTCGCCTATTACCGCGCACGCGCTTTGGAGATGCTCTA